>CAZEWU010000057.1:0-6833 GCA_964516155.1 uncultured Caldisericota bacterium | reverse complement strand
GGCCTTTCTGCAGGACGGTGATGCGATCTGAAACAGACATGACCTCATTCAGTTTGTGACTGATGAAAATAATACTTTTTCCCTCAGCTTTCATTTCCCGCAGGATCCGGAACAGCTCGTCAGATTCCTGCGGCGTGAGAACGGCGGTCGGTTCATCAAGGATGAGGATACGGGCGCCTCTGAACAGCGTCTTGATGATCTCGACGCGCTGCTGTTCGCCTACCGACAACTGCCAGATTTTCGCATATGGATCGATTTTGAAGTTGTATTTTTCTCCAAGCGCAACGACTTTGTCAGCAATGGATTTGTAATCTATGTAGAAGCCCTGAGACTTGAGCCCCAGGATAACGTTTTCCACGACAGAAAGAGAATCCACAAGCATGAAATGCTGATGGATCATCCCGATGCCATTTTTCATGGCATCCAGCGGGGAGCGCAGATCGACACGTTTGCCCTCAACCCATATTTCGCCCTCATCCGGATAGTAAATACCATCAAGAACATTCATCAACGTTGACTTTCCTGCCCCATTTTCTCCCAGCAGGGTATGGATCTCGCCTCTCCGGAGCTCAAAATTCACGTGATCATTTGCCAGAATCCCGGGGAAGCGCTTGGTGATATTCTTCATGACAAGCATTAAATCATCTTGGCCCGACATCTTTTCCTCCATCATAAAACACAAGAGGCTCCCCGGTCCGTGCTAGTCACCGGGGAGCCAGACTGCTTTACTCTATGAGCCGCTCTTCGGGATCGAACCAATAACGCCCTGCACAAACCACTGCAGGTTGATCTGATCCTTATCAGACATGGTCTGTCCCTTCGGGACGATGACCTTACCTGCCTGATTGACCATCGGGCCGTCAAACGGCGTGTACTTGCCACTGATGATCAGCTGCTTGCGCGTGTTGACGTAGTCAGTGACAGACTGAGGAACCGCTGAGCTGATAGCAGCGAGGTCGACGATACCATCGGCCATGCCACCCCAGTAGTCTCCGCTCTTCCAGGTCCCGTTCTCAACAGACTGCGCAACCTTGAGATAATAAGGACCCCAGTGCCAGATACGGGACGTAAGGACTGACTTCTTCTCAGCTGCATCCTTCATGCCGGCTGCCATATCCTCATCGTAGCCGATACTGTACTTTCCGGCCTTGTAAGCGGCATCCAGAGGCGCCGGTGAATCACAGCCGGAAGCAATGATATCACAACCCTTGTTGAGCAGAGACTTCGCAGAATCGCCTTCCTTGGCCGGATCATACCACGAATTGGTATAAACAACGGTCGCCGTTGCCTTAGGGTTGGTCTCACGAAGACCGACCGTGAAGGAATCGACTTCGCGGATACATTCTGGAGTAGAGAACGGCAGAACGAAGCCGATCTTGTTCGTCTTGGTCATTTTCCCGGCGATCAGGCCAGCAAGATAGTCCGGCTGCTCCATGCGGCCGAAGTACGTACCAAGGTTCGTTGAGCGCGTATATCCGGAGCAATGCATGAACGTGATCTTGGGATTGTCTTTTGCCGTATTGGCAATAGCATTCATGAATCCAAAGCTGGTCCCAAAGATAAGATCATACCCCTGGCTCGCATAATCACGGAAGACTTTTTCCGCTGCAGACCCTTCGGCAACGCTTTCCATATAAGCTGTCTCAACGTTAGGATCATTCTTCTGGAGATACAGACGACCGTCTTCGTGGGCCTGTGAATACCCGCCATCGTTGTGCGGGCCGGTGTACACAAAGGCAACCTTCAGTTTTTTGGTCGTTGCAGTACTCGGCGTACTGGGCGTTGCAGTACTCGGTGTGCTGGGCGTTGTTGTAGCAGTCTTTCCGCAACCCACCGTACTAACGACAAACACAATGGCAAGCAACAAAACAAGAGATCGTTTCAGGAATTTCATACTCTTATCCTCCTCATTAGGACTGACAATTCTAAAGCATGACTCCTCCCGAGTTCTCTTCCTTTTCCCGGGCACCCCCTTTTCTTCCATCACAATGTACTGTGTCATATATGACGCCGTAGCTTACTCAAGCGCTGACCGCTTCTGTCAGTTCATCTGGTATTCTACCAATAACCTTTTGCAAGTAAAGCAAGGGGGACTGCTGCGGAAAAACACCGGAGCCGGCAGTGATGCCAGGAAACGTCACGATCGACACACATTTACAGACACGACCGTGCAGATGACACATTGTTGCGTAAGCACGACGCCTCCTGGTTGACTCAGAGACAGGGCACAGTACAATATTATGGGGTGCCCGTAAGGGCTGAGAGAGTCATGTGGCTCAACTCGATGAACCTGATCTGGATAATGCCAGCGTAGGGAGACCAAGGATCACGACACCCCGCAATCTATTCCGTTACAGATTGAGGAGGTATTTGTGGAACATTCAGCAGCATCAAAGGCCATTACAACGCAGGAAATGGCAGAGATGGGGATCGCCGTAGCACTCGGCGTCGCACTCTCGTACCTTTCAAAAGCGATCTGGTCCATGCCGATGGGCGGGACGCTTGAACTGGGCATTATCCCGGTCCTCTACATCGCGCTCAAATGGGGATGGCGCGACGGTCTCATCGCCGGCCTTGCACTTGGCTTTGTGACCATGGCCACCGACTGGTTTTTTGTTCATCCCATCCAGATCATTCTGGACTATCCGCTCCCGGGACTTGTCCTCGGACTGGCGGGCCTTCCTGTTTTTCGCCGCGGCAATCACTGGTGGGTCGGTATCCTGACGGGAGGAGCTTTTCGGTATCTCTGCCATGTTCTTTCCGGTCTCGTCTTTTTCGCCGCCTATGCAAAGAACTGGCATATGACGCCTCTTCTCTACTCTCTTTCTTATAATGCAGCCTATGTCGTACCGAGTCTCGCCATCGCTATCATTGTTCTTGCTCCGCTCCGGAGAGTAAAAACACTCTGGGAGCGGCGGGGAGCCTAGCATCTTCACGAAACACTCACAGGAAAAAACACCCGGAAGACGATAGATCCTGCAGGACCAGGCGCCCGGAAACTCCGTTCAGGAAAAGCACGGACCGCCTGCACGTCTGGTCTGCCTGCACTTTGACAAGACCCGCCTTTCCTATATGATAGTAAAGAGTTTGACCACTGGAGGTACTTGATCATGAGAATAACATACAGACCTAAAAACCGCAAGCGCAACCGTACACTTGGCTTCCTGAACCGTATGAGAAGCCATGGCGGCCGTAATGTCCTCGCCCGCAGGAGACTGAAGGGGCGCAAGAAACTTATCGTTGTATAGGAGCTCATCCGCGTTGCGGAGGACCGGCCTATCGGTGCTGTAACAGGTGGCAAAACTGTGGAAACGAATCCCGGGAAGCGCTTACAAGCGAGCTTTCGACAATTCGAAAGTTTACCATGGAACGCTGATGGTGATTTTTATATCTCCCGCCATGACGCATATGGCGGGATTTACTGCTTCCCGCAAAGTCGGAGGATCCGTTGAACGCAATCGTGCCAGACGTCTTATGAAAGAGGCGTTCCGCCAGCTGTCTCCCGAGCTGATAGAGGACCTGGCTTACGTCATGGTTGCACGCAAAGCCATTGCTACCGCATCACTGGATAGTGTCGTCCATGAACTGAATCGACTTACAGCAGAGTATCATATGCAATGAAACGGGTCGTTACCTTCCTTATCCGTTTTTACCGTCGTTTTATCTCCCCTCTCAAGGGTCCGACCTGCATTTATTATCCTACGTGTTCTGAGTACACGCTCGAAGCTGTCGAGCGGTATGGAGTTCTGACCGGCTTGTGGCTTGGTCTGAAACGGATTCTGCGATGCCATCCCTATCACAAGGGTGGATACGATCCCGTTCCCGACCTGCACCAAGGTCACAGACACATCATTCATTCACTGGAGGTCCCCGTTGATTCTAAAAAACTCTCGTAAGAACACATTCAGACTTCTGCTCGTTGTAACGCTGCTTCTTGGTACGTTGACGCTCGCCGGCTGCGTCGGCGCAGCAGCGCCCGCTGCCTCCAGCGATCCGGTCGGCGTCGGTCTTGGTGTTACGGTCCGGCCGCTTGAGAACATCCCGGTCGCCATTACCATCAAAAACAACACGTCAAAATTCGTGAGCGAAGTCAAGGTCTCGATTACAGCTGTTGACAGCAAGCCGGGTATCGCACCATTCGATCTGTGGCAGACCAGCGATGCGTCCGTTTCTCTGACAGCGCCGCTCCTCCCGGGCAAGAGTCAGACCACGACCCTCACCCTTCAGCAGAAGACCGCAGCCTCTGTCAAGCCTTACACGGTCGACGTTCTGGTCACCTACAAGGATGCTGATGGTAAATCCCAGAGCGAGGCTCTCAAGGGCGCCGGGCTTATCACGGTCGGCAATATCAATCCGTTGTCCAAGGGCATCCGCTGGATCATCGAGCAGCTGGAGAATCTTGTCCACAACTATGCGCTTGCCATCATTCTCCTTACCCTGATCCTGAAGCTTATTACGGAGCCGCTGACACGGATGCAGTTCAAGTCCACCATCGATATGCAGAAGCTGCAGCCTCAGATCAATAAACTGAAAGAAAAGTATCCGAACAAAGACGACCAGCAGAAACTGAGCGAAGAGACGATGAAACTGTACAAGGACAATAACGTCAATATGTTCAGCGGCTGTCTTCCTCTCCTTGTCCAGTGGCCGGTCTTCCTGGCGCTGTTCACCGCCATTAACAACTATTCCCCCTTCAACAACGCCAGTTTCCTCTGGATCCAGTCTCTGTCCCTGCCGGACAAGTTTTACATCCTCCCCATCCTTGTGGCGGTTTCCACCTATGTTCAATCCATCACGTCGTTCATCCCGGGGCAGGATCGTTCTCAGACTGCTTTCCTGACGTATTTCATGCCTATCCTGCTGGGATACTGGGCATTGAAGTTCAGCTCGGCACTGGCAATGTACTGGATGCTTTTCTCCCTGTTCTCCGCCGGACAGCAGTATTTCGTCATCAAACGCCTGACAAAAGGTATGGCTCTGCCCGCTACGGCATCCGGGAAACAAGCGAAAAAATAGGAGGAGTATCTTATGAGGCTTTCTAAACATGCTGAACAACTGGTAACGGATTTCCTTGTCCGGTTTTTCAAGGACCTGGGCGAAAATCCGGAGATCCAGCTTGCCTATACGGACGGCGACCCGTACATTAATATCACCGGACTGATCGGGAACGGTACGTTTCTCGTCAAGGACCAGATCTGCCTTTCCGCTCTTCAGCACATCGTCAATGTTGTAGCGCACAAAGATCATGACGGACTGCCTACCATTATCACTATCGATGTGGATGGATATGTCATGCGCCAGCGTGAAATGCTTAAACGTATTGCCATCGACGCCGCTCTGCGCGTCAAGCGCGAAAAGCAGGCCGTACCGCTGCAGCCGATGAGTGCAAAGGCACGCCGTATCATCCACATGACGCTCAAAGACTACCCAGCCATCACGACGCACAGCGAAGGCAGGGAACCACAACGCAGGGTCATCGTCGATCTCAAGAAGTAACAGGAGCGGCCGTCATGCCGCATAATTCGACCATCGCCGCTATTGCCACCGCCCGTGGTAATAGCGGTATCGGTATTATACGATTAAGCGGTCCTGATTCGTGGGCCATCGCAGGGCAGCTCATTGCACACCAGTCTCCGCTCCGGGACCGTATGGCCTGCCTCCGGCGTATCATGGATCCGGCAACCGGAACGTTGCTGGATGAAGGCGTTCTTGTTCCCATGCGCGGACCACGTTCCTACACGGGGGAAGATACCGTCGAGCTGCAACTGCATGGAAGCCCGCTTCTTCTTGAAACCGTCCTCCAGGTCTGTTACCACCTTGGAGCACAACCGGCCCGCCCCGGAGAATTTACCTTCCGCGCTCTTCTCGCAGGCAAACTCTCCCTTCTGCAGGCAGAAGCGGTACGGGATCTGGTCGATGCAGGCAGCGGGGAAGAACTGGACCTCGCCCGTTCGTCCCTGTTTCACGATACGTCCCGTCCCTTTACCGTCATCCTGGAACACATTACCAAAGCAGCGGCACAACTGGAAGCCCCGATTGATTTTCCAGATCAGTTTACTGACGAGGACGAAGCCGAGGCGGCCGGGACAGCAAGAAAGCTTGCCGCTCAGGCACGCCGGGAAATCGCCCCGCTTCTGGCCGACGCAGCGGCAAGCGCTCAGGCTCATCGCGGCGTCACAGTCGTCATCGCCGGATCTCCCAATGTCGGCAAATCATCACTGATGAATGCCCTGCTGCACTATCCACGGGTGCTGGTCTCCGGAACGCCCGGAACGACCCGGGACACCGTCAGCGAGACGATCATCATGGACGAGCACCGCGTGACTCTTGTCGACACAGCCGGTATCGGCCCGGTTCCGCAGGATCTTCTTGACGGCATGGCCGGGGAGCATGCGAAACGCGCACTGGAGAAAGCGGACATCGTCTTGCTTGTTCTCGATGCCGCCGCCGGCATCAGAAAACATGAAGAAGAGCTTCTGCATCACCTTGATCGGGTGCCGCACCTCATAGCCGTCAACAAAATCGACCTCGGGCCGGTCCCTCCCGACATCGTCCGTACCACAGGCAACGAACCCATTTTCGGCATCTCTGCTACGGAAGGGACTGAGCTGGACCATCTCACGTCGGAGCTGGCCCGTCTGGTGGATCAGGTGAGCACGAAAACATCCGCCCGGCAGCTGGTAACAGAACGCCAGGCCGCCGAGCTCTCCGCTGCCGACCGATCGCTCGCCGCGTTCCTGGAAGCTCCGGCCGGGAGCCCGTCCGACACACGTGCCTGCATGCTGGGCGAAGCGCGTGACTTGGAAATCAGCGGTGGTTTTCATCATGTTCGG
>CAZEWU010000056.1:0-6868 GCA_964516155.1 uncultured Caldisericota bacterium | reverse complement strand
CTGCTTTATGACGCTTGATGTAATAGCAACGAGCTTACCTTGCGCCGCGCTGAGGCTTACCGTGATGCTGTAATTGGTCAGTACTCCCAGACATAACAGTATGGCGACCAGAATAACAATGCGCCTCACGAATTCTGCGAGCCGATGCGATTCTTAACAATCTCTTTGAACCGGTCACCCCGCTGTTCAAAGTCCCGGAACATGTCAAAGCTTGCGCAGGCAGGCGAGAGCAACACCGTTCCGGAGGATCCAAGCCTCCGTATACTCTTATCTATAGCTTCCTCAAGAGAATCAGCACGTTCTATCGCCGTGAATCCTGCAGCACGCAACGCCTGCTCGATGGACGGCCCCGTCGTACCCATGACAACAGCCGAAACCAATCGCGAGTCAGCGGCCAGATGATTCGCCATCGGACCAAATGAGACATCTTTTGAACTTCCGCCCAAAATGACCACATAACGTTCCTGCATGGCATCTGAAGCGATCATGACTGATTCCGGGGTGGTCGCCTTGGAATCATTGATAAATGAGATACCGTTGTTCTTTGCCACAAACTCCAGCCGATGCGGAAGTCCTTTGAATCCCCTGGCACCCAGTCGAATACGATCGAGTGAAACTCCATAGAGATATGCAGCAAGCGCAGCACTCATGGCATTTGCGATGTTATGCCTGCCAAGGATCGTCAGATCACTGGTCCTCAGCAGTTCCACTTCGTGAGCCCCGTCTGAGTAGACGATGCTGTCGCCGGAAAGGTGCGCTCCGGGGAAGCTCTCTTTCCCGAAACCAAAATAGTATACCTGCGAAGCAAGCTTGGGCCCAAGTTCCTTCAGAGCACTGTCGTCCCAGTTCAATATAGCGATATCATTCTTGTCCATATTCTCAAAGAGACGCTGTTTCGTTGCAAAATAACGGTCCATAGTGTGATAGCGGTCAAGATGATTTGGAACAAGATTGGAGAAAATGGCGACATGAGGATGGAAATCGTGAATCGTCTCCAGCTGAAAGCAGCTGACTTCAAGGACAGCAATCTTGGCTGATGGATGTTCGACGAGGAGCTGCGATACCGGCGTTCCCAGGTTCCCGCCGATAACCGTATCCGCCGCATATTGCTGACGTATGATGTCCCCGAGCAAAGCCGTCGTCGTGCTCTTTCCATTACTGCCGGTTACAGCCAGTACAGAGAGCCCGCCATACACAGCGATCTCTGTTTCTCCGATAACGGGTTTGTCAGTACGCCGTGCTTCCAGGATAATCGGCGCTTCAGGAGGAACACCGGGCGAAACAATGAGCACGTCATAATCTCTCAGGAGCTCAAGGCTATTGCGCCCGAACTCAAAAGGGATATGCGCTTCTGTCAACTTCGACCGGGCTTCACTGAACTTCTCTTCGGCATTTTCCGGTTTGAACTCTGACACAAATACTCTGATGTCTCTCTCATGGAGAAACAAGGCTGCATAAAGACCACTTGGCAATGCTCCAACCACAAACGCGGACTTGAAAGGAATCATTTCCACGCTACCTCCATACCATGACCATTACTCCTGCAAGGACAAAGAGAAGACTGATAACAAAGAATCGATCAACGATCTTGGGTTCCGCCCAGCCCAACTTTTCAAAATGATGATGAATCGGGGCCATGAGAAAAACTCTCTTCTTACGACCCGAGGCTTTAAAAACGAACACCTGAATCATAACGCTCGCAGCTTCGATGAGAAACAATCCTCCCAGAACAAGCGACGAGATCTCATTGCCGGAGACAAATGCCCATGCCACAAAAATAGACCCCAAAGCCAGAGAACCCATGTCTCCCATAAAGATCGACGCCTTGCTGCCGTTATACCAGAGAAACGATATGCAGAATGCAAGCGCGGCAAACGAAAGAAGTCCGGCAAATCCCGCCGGATGAGCGAGCGATGATGCTCCGGCAACAGCGAATACCGGCATGCTGGTCTTTGCCAGCAATCCGTCCAGACCATCGGTCAGATTGAATGCATTTACCATGCCCACTGCATAGAACATCCCCACTGCATAAAACAGCCATGCCGCCCCGACCAGCAGCGTGCCTCCACCGATTAAATGCAGGCGTGGTCCTACAGTTGGATATGCCAGAATAAAAAACAGGGCGGCTGCAATTCCTTGGATAATGAGTTTCTGATAACCAAGGAGACCCGTATTCGTATGTTTGATCTCCTTGGTCCAATCATCAAGAAAACCAGAGAAGAGGTTTATAACAACAAACGACAAAGCGGCAACATCAACCTTTGTCAGCCGATGCACCGGCGAGCAGAACCAGTAAACGATGACAGCCAGCAGGATGTCCAATGCGAGCATGACCCCTCCGCCCACCGGGGTTCCCTGCTTTGCCTTGTGCGACTGAGGACCCTCTTCGCGAATAAACTGCGTGAAGCTTTTATGCCGCAGCCATGCGATGAGCAACGGAAACATTGCCAGATTGATCCCGGCAATCACAAGCGTCATAAGAAAGGGGTATATTGTAATCATCATTTCAACGATCTCCGGTTTGTTCCGTATCAGATCGGCAGGCATCTTTTGTTCCCGGTGATCGAGAGTACCCGCTTGCCTTCAGGGCCGCCCGACATTCTTCGCGATCATCAAGAAAAACATCCTCATCCTTATAGTACATTACCTGTTCATGCCCACGTCCCAGGACCAAGACCGCATCTCCCGGGTGAGCGGCGGCAATGGCAGAACGGATGGCAGCCTTACGATCGAGGATGACTGTAAAATGATTTGTCGTAAAACCTGCAAGGATATCTTCAACGGCAACGGATGCATCTTCATGACGGGGATCTTCTACAGTAACGTAAGACCAGCGGCAGAATTCCTCCGCAAGATGTGCCATGAGTGGACGTTTCTTGCGATCATCCTTTCCTACAGAACCGAATGCTACAATCAGTTCTCCTCTGATCGTTGGTTTTACGGCACGGAAAAGAGCCAGGAACTCCTCTGGCGTATGAGCGTAATCAACGATGACCTCAAATGGCTGCCCGCATTCGATGCGTTCATACCTTCCCGGTATATACAGGGGCTCTGCCAACGAAGCAACCAGGCTGCTCAGGCCAATCGCCGGTTCGGCAGCATGAACCGCTCCGATCGCCGCAAGACAATTAGCCGCTTGATATGCAGGGCCTATGGAGAGCGTCACGGGGATGGAACTATCACCACCAACGACCAGATCAAACAACGTCGTTCCACGGATAGAAGAAACCCCGACGCCACGATATGTGGCAGAATTCTTCAGCGAGTATGTTGCGATATAAGGCTGAGTACAAGCTCTCCTGAAATCTGAAAAAACAGGATCATCAGCGTTAAGAACTGCTGTAGCTCGCCCGTCGAGCGATTGAAACAAACGCAGCTTGGCCGCCAGATAAGCCGCCATGGTCTTATGATAGCCCATATGATCCTGCGAGAAATTAGTAAAAACGCCGACATCAAACCGGATACCGTAGACACGATCAAACGCGAGAGCGAATGAGGAGACCTCGACAACGGCGACGCGCGCGCCGCGACGCACTGCTTCCTTCAGGTACCAGTTGAATGCGAAAGCTTCCGGCGTTGTCGCCGGCAAAGTGTCGGGAGGGAATATCTCCCCATCCGGCATACTGTACCCCGTAGTGCCGATCATAACGCACGGAATGCCTGCATGCTCCAGGAGACTCCGCACCATATAGGCAGTACTTGTCTTGCCACTGGTCCCGGTAATGCCGATCATTGTCAGACAGCGGGCTGGAAATCCAAAGAACGCCTGAGAAATAAGGCTCAGAAACTCACGCGGATGATCGGCCACAATAACCGCCGTTCCGGGTGCAACAGTGTTGATTTCAGAGTGCTCCTCCGTGGAAACAATGCAGGAGGCACCACGTCGAAGAGCATCAACAATGAACGATTCCCCATTCTGTTGTGTTCCATCAATGGCGACGAACAGGGAGCCAGCGTGGCATTCTCTGGAGTCCGGGGTGATCGATGTTATCATCATCGGCGACTCCGCCAGCGATGAGCGCACAGAGTCCCACGCGCCGGCCGGCAATGTCCGCAGGAGTTCATCAAGTTTTTTTGGTTCAGTAGTGTAATTCATGGTTTTAACCTTAAATACTGTATCAATTGTAGAGCAATCTTCTTGAAGGTCGGACCAGCCACCATAAGAGAAGTCCTCGGACCCTGCTTGGTTTCATGGACGCTCAAGAAAACAACAACTCTCGGACTATTCGCTGTAAGGATACCGGCAAAGCTGAAAACATAGGACCCGTCAGTCAGGTAACCACCACCCGGTGCAGCGATCTGGGCAGTGCCGGTCTTTCCTGCAACTTGATATCCTGGAATATACGCCGTGAAGACACCGATGTCTTTCTGAACAACGTTATGTAATCCTCCAAGCAGGGTCTTCGCAGTCTCGGTCGTGAACAGGCGTCCTATGACATGAGGAACGCTGGTACCCTGCGTGGCGCCTGACGCGTCCGTGATACTTTGCACAATGTAGGGTCGCTGCATGACCCCTGAATTTGCTATCGTCGCGTAGAAATTCGCCATTTGAATCGCAGTCACCGCTATGCCTTGTCCGAAACCCATCGTCGGGAGCGTTGTCTTGGCCCACTGCGACATCGGAGGCACGATACCGGACTCCTCTCCAGGGAGGTCAATGCCTGTGGGTTTCCCGAATCCGTATTTCGCCAGGTACGTCGAGAACTTCTGCGCGCCCACTTTCATGGCCACCTGAGCAAACCCTATATTGGAGGAGTGCTCCAGCATTTGATAAAGGTTCATCCACCCATAGCTGTAAAGGTCATCGACGTAAGTGTCATAGACACGAAGTCTGCCACCGCTGTAAAACTCTGTCTGCGGCGTGATCGTTTTCGTCTCAAGTGCTATCGTCGACGTAACGGCTTTGAAAACGGAGCCGGGCTCATAGTTTGCACTGATTGCCTTCTCGCTGAGAGCGTTTTGCGATGCATTCTGCCAGTTATTTGGGTCGACGCTGGGAACATCGACCATGGCCAGAACAGCATCGGTTTTTGGGTCAAGAATCGTACAGGTAGCCCGTTTTCCTTTATATGTTCGAACGGTCTCCAGAAGCGCCTGCTGTGCAAAATACTGTATATTTGAATCAATTGTCAGGACGATGTTCTTGCCCTGTATAGGCTCCTGAACTTCTTCCATGACCGCCGGCATACCGGGGTTTGACCCCGTAACCGCGTACGTCTCGCGACCATCAATACCACATAATTGTTTGTCATATTGGAACTCGATACCAGATAATCCCTGGTTATCAGCCCCCGTGACACCGACGACAGTCGAGGTCAATCCACCGAGCGGATAAATACGGCGATACCCTTTGTCAAGAACAACACCGGATATATTAAGTTGTGAAAGGGCATCATGTTCGCCGACATTGATCTGCTTCTTGAGATAAATAAAACTGGATGACGCACCCCGTATGGTACGTTCAAGCTGTCTTTGAGGAACGCCAATGATAGGAGCTATCTTGACAGCCGTCGTATGAGGATCCTTAACCTCTTTCATATAAAGGCCGAGAGACCACGTTGCAACATCTTCAGCCAAAACGCGTCCGTTGCAATCCAGGATCATGCCACGTTTTGCCTTGATGGGAATGGAATCGGTGTCCAGCTGTTGATTAGCAAGAGCAACAAGTTTTGTCCTTGCTACAACCTGGAGATAAAGGAACCGTGATTCGATACCTATCACGACAATGAGAAAGATACTGAAAACGACAATCAGGCGCCGCTTCAGCAGATCACTAAAAGATGCGACGCCCCTCTTCATCGGTGCCTTCTACAAGTAGATGCAGGCGATCCTGCTAATGCAGACTGCTCAGTGTGCCAATCACCGCCGCATTGTCAGCAGCCAGGCCCATAGTCGCTGCAACGGCACGGACACGATCAGGCGACGTCAAGCTGGTATCTTTGATAAGAAGCGTCTCCTGTTGCTGCAGTTGTGCCTGAATAGCCGATCGATTAAGATCTACCTGATGTTCCAGAAAGAGAGTTGTACTGTAGACATGACCATAAGCGCACAGTAGTCCGATAATAGTCGCTCCCACTATGATCAGCTGACGCGTTGTGCCTCGTGTTGTCTTCGAAACGCGAGTCGCAGTAGCGGCTGGCCGCCTTACCGCGACATAATTACCTCTGACTGCAATGCTCATGGCGATACCCTTTCCAGCACCCGCAATTTTGCACTGCGAGAGCGTCTGTTAGTTGCTATTTCAGAATCCGTCGGGCGAATGACCTTCCGGTTAACTAACCGAAATCCTGGCTCTCCCAAGTCCGGTTGCTCGCAGAGAGCCAGGTAGAATCTCTTCACAATTCTATCTTCCAACGAATGATAACTGATGACCAATAAACGTCCATTAAGATTCAAGAACAAAGATGCTGCCTTAAGACCATCTTGAAGAGCATTAAGCTCATCATTGACGTAAATTCGCAGAGCCTGAAAGGTCTTCGTAGCGGGATGTATACGAGCGTGCCGGTAAGGGAAAACGGCGGCCACCGTTTCCGCTAATTCACCCGTTGTTTCAATCGGAGCGCCTTGCCGATGGCGCACGATTGCATGAGCGATCCGGCGCGATCTTCCCTCCTCACCGTACTTCCATATGATGTCGGCGATGTCTTCCTCTGGAAACGAGTTCACGATATCCCTGGCAGTAACCTTAAGATTCCCATCCAAGCGCATGTCCAAAGGCTGGTCATGGCTGAATGAAAACCCCCTGTCTGTGCTCGTGAGTTGCTCTGAAGAAAAACCCAAGTCCATCAGGATTCCGTCGAATCGAGTGTTCGGATAATCCTTCAGCAACCGCGTCATATCCCGAAAGTTTCCGCGGATGATAACCTTG
>CAZEWU010000055.1:0-7025 GCA_964516155.1 uncultured Caldisericota bacterium | reverse complement strand
CGTGACCAGGCCGGCCGGCTTGAACGCACCGCCGGCATACCCGCTGACGATCTTCTTGGCTGCTAATGCATTGATTTCGCTTGCAGCCCAGTACGAAGCAGGAACATCCTTAAAGCCGGCAGCGCTTACCGTAGCTACGGGGGCAAGCACCGCTGCTACAAGAACAACTGCCAGAACAAGAGATAAAACTCTCTTCATCGCATACTCCTTCCTAAAGTAATAAAATGGGTTAAAAGAAACAGACAATAAATGTACTTTTCGAGTCTTTTCGGAAAGATCCACCTCCCGTAATGCTGATTTCTATCTATAAACCAAAGCTCTGAATCCAGAGCCAGCATCAGAGAAACCGAAGTAGGAAATATTTCCACCGTTATCGCTTGCCGGTGTGATCGTATAGTTACCCATCCGAGAGTTATACCACGGTTGGCTGAGAGTGTCAATTGAACGGCCCTCACGGCTCATAGGCATCGGCTCTGCAAGTAAAGCGACACAGAAAGCCGCTATTGCGAGCCCTAATCCGACAAACGAACTGAAACACTGATGCCAAGCGCGATTTCCTCTTTTTGAATGCGTTTCAGTGCAGGAAGACTGTCGTTGAATTTCTGAAAGAAGTCCCTTTTCCAATTGTTCGTGGAATTTGTCATCAGAATATACAGTTTTTGAAACCGGTAAAACAAAAACTGCCAGATCAATAAGTTCCATGGAGGCCCGCGAAATCTGTTTTGCCTGCACACCATCAAACATATCGCGTTCACCACAATGAACATTTTCGATAACCATGTTCAGATTCTCAGCTTGCTTTAACTCTGTTTGTTCATGTCTCATGTGCTTCACCTATCTTTCCTACCACCTTCGACCTGACATCTGCCAAAGCCCGAAAAAGCAGAACTTTCACATTGCTTTCGCTCAAGTCAAGCAAAAATGAAACTTCCCGCACAGACTTCCCCTGCAGAAGTCTCATCTGAACCACCGACCGCTTGGGTTCCTCAAGCTGATCAATCGCTTCATAGACAATATTCCTCGTGTCAGCTGCTTCCACCAGTTCACAGGGATCACTCAACAATCCCGTAGAATGAACATCCATGAACTCCTGAAAAGGCAGAATCGTGTACCCCGTTCGCTCCCTGTAGTAGTCAGAGAGTGCATTGCGTTCGATCTTGTAGACCCATACATCAAGGGGAATTCCCTCATACCTGAAGTTTTGAATTGCCGAAACCATTCTGCCTAACGAATCCTCAACAATATCTTCCGCCGTTGATCTGCTTTTTACATGTCGTAGCGCATACGCCATCATGCGAGGGACATAACGATCCAGAAATTGCCGCCATGCTTCCTCATTTTTTTCCTGAAGTTGCTGCACAAATTTCTCTGCGTCCACGTCAGAAGTTACACTTCCTCATAACTATAAATCGGGATAGCGTCCGATTGGTTACACTTGTTGGGGAGGTCGAACTCCAAAAATAGCCGTCCCTACCCGTATCATGTTAGAACCATGTTCCAATGCAAGTTCAAAATCATCAGAAGTCCCCATCGAAAGAAAACGGAAATGAGAAGCACCGAGATCATGGCGCAGTTGACAGAAAAGGTTGTGAACGTCGTCATACATTATTGCTCTGGCAGCCGGGCCAGCGCTGAGCGGGACAACAACCATCAGTCCGGAAAGCTCTGCAAGCCAGGAACTTCTGGCGGCACCCAGTTCCTGGATCTGCGCTATCGTCAGCCCACCCTTCTGAGTTTCATCACCGGCATTCACTTCGAGCAGAAAAACCTTTGAACGACATTCTCCACGAGAACGAATAAGAGGCAGCTTTTCAAGTAACCCGGGGTCTGTTGAATCAACACTGTCGAAATTTCGAGTAATTGCATTGTATTTGTTCGACTGAAGCCGACCGATGTAGCGGATTGTTACTGCAAAATCAGTACGCAGTGAAAATACATTTTTGCGCACCGCCTCCTGAAGGTAGTTTTCCCCGATTTCTGTCGCACCGGCATGAATCGCTTCCAGAATGCGAGGCACTGGCTGCATCTTCGTGACGCACACAATGTGTAACTCATCAAGCGGAGCGTGGTCGACTCGACGGTATACAGAAAGAGCGCGCTCGCGAACATCCACGAGGCGCTCAGCAATCTCACCCATTTTCTACCTCACTGGCTTACCTCACCTAGAAGCCGTGCGGAGGCCCCTTCCGCAGAATAGCAGGAAGTTCGACCTCTTCGACTTTGAATTCCTTGAGAATCTTTTTCTCCTGTTCCACTTCAGTTTTCTGCGGCTGCATTCCCGATGCAACAACGGTAATACGGATCTCGTCGTTTGGCTCACCGGTCTGGCCTAATACCTCATCAAAGGGGTCGGCAAGACCGAAAATAATTTTCGCATCTTTGGAAGCCTGCGACTGAATAGCCGTAGAAATGACATCCATCTCTTCCATGGAGATTTCATGACCGATGACATTGTAAATAAGCCCTGTCGCACCTGTCATGGAATACTCCAGCAGTTCATAGTTCGTAGCTGTCTTGATAGCTTTTGCAGCCCGTTCATCACCCTTTCCGCTGCCCATCCCGATCCAGATGCTTCCATCTGCTCCATCAGGAAGGTCACCGGCAGGGGCAGATGTCAGAACATTCTTGAGATCGGCAAAATCGAGGTTGATGATACCAGGCGTCCGAATCAGCTCGGTGATTCCCTGAACAGCCTTTTTCAGAACTTCATCCGCCTTCCGGAACGCATTCGTGATCGTGATCTTGCACTCTTCCAATTTGAAGAGACGCTGATTAGGAATTACGACGAGTCCATCGACACTGTCACGGAGTTCTTTGATGCCATCAGAAGCTACTTTTGCTCTCTGCGGTCCCTCAAAATTGAAGGGTTTTGTGACGATAGCGATGGTAAGAATACCAAGTTCCCGGGCAACTTTAGCGACAATAGGCGATGCGCCTGTCCCCGTCCCCCCTCCCATTCCAGCAGTAATAAACAGCAACGAGGAGCCCGTAATGGCTTCTTTCAGGACTTCGCGGCTCTCCTCAGCTGCTTTTCTGCCGACCTCCGGGTCGGCCCCGGCGCCCATACCGCGAGCCACTTTTGCGCCGATTTGTATCTTGCTTTCAGCCCGGCTGTAGCGAAGGACCTGCGTATCCGTGTTAACCGTCACAAAATCCACGCCTGATGGAAAATCTCCAACCATACGGTTGACAGCATTTCCACCGCCACCGCCTACTCCTATGACCTTGATGCTTACATTTGAGCTGCCCCAGGGATCCAGTCGATCATCCATAGTGGAGTCTCCTCCTTGTCAATGACTTGTTAATCAAATAAGTCCAGGCCCTTGAACAGACTGCTCAGGCCTTTGAATGAACGCTTTTTCTTCTGTACCGTGGCACTTTCACTGTGAATGCCAAGCTCCAGAAGCCCAACAGATGTCGAAAAGCTCGGATTCTTGAACGAACTGAATACTACATCATCTACAGTTGGCTGCCCAACCCTGGCACGAAGTCCACTGATTCCTGAGAACTTATCGGCAATATGTGACACCATAGCCGTCCCCCCGGTTAGCACAAGCCCCGAAGGTAGCATATTGCTATAACCGGAATGAACCAGCTCAAGCTTCACAGCTTCAGCGATTTCTTCGATACGCGAAGTCACGACTTCACTGATGTAGGACTTTGTCGTCGAAAGAACACCATCACCCGAGGCCGTTGAGTAGCTCACCTGGCTGTCCTGAAAGTCCTTCGTTTGAGCAACATCAATGGTGCCATATGCAATCTTCAGTTCTTCAGCGACATTCAGGCTTGTCTTGAGCATCATCGCAAGGTCCATGGTCACATGGCGACCGCCGATAGGCAGAACCGCCACATAACTGAGGCTCCCCCCTGTAAAAATAGTCAAGTCCGTCGTGTCGCCGCCGATATCCACGCAGGCGACCCCGATTTCCTTCTCTTCAGGCGATAAAACTGCATCAGCAGAAGCCAAGCCCTCGAGAACCAGTTTGTCAACCTTCAGGCCCGACTCCGTGACACAGCGCCGCAAATTATCGAGGATAGTCGACTGCCCGGTCACAATAAATGCCTCAAGCTCCAGACGGATTCCAGACATACGCAACGGATCCTTGATGCCTTCCTGCCCGTCCACCAGATACTGACGAGGAATAACGTGAATTATCTCCTGATTTGGGCCAAGCAGCACAGCGCGGGCGGATTCCCAGACCCTGTCAATATCGTCCTTCTGAATCTCGCGACCAGGCCTTGAAATAGCGACAAGACCCCGATTCACCAATCCAGTAACATGGGTACCGCCGACATTGACAATGACAGAAGAAACGGAGTAGCTGCTCATGCGCTCCGCCTCGTCACGGGCAGCCTGAATCGCCTGAGTTACTCCTTCCATATCAACGACAACTCCACGCTTCAGGCTGTTACAGGGAGCTGTTCCAACGCCCAATATAGAATCCAGCGTATCTCCAGCGGCTGAGGCGATGAGCATTTTGACTTTGGTGCTGCCGATATCGAGCACACTGACAATTCGTTCCTGACCTGCCATCATGCCTCCTTCTTCAAGAGCACACGTCGGATAATTGCTATGTTCTGGTACATCCTGCTGCCAAAAACGACGACTGCCGCAAGGTAAAGGTCAATGCCAAGCTGATCTCCAAGAAAACCGAGGAGAGCAGCAACAAGACTATTGATAAGAAAGCCTGAGAAAAAAACGGTTGAATCAAAGGTATCTTTCAGATACCCCTTGATACCACCGAGAATGGAATCCATTCCTGCCAGCAGGGCGAGTCCAACATATTTTGAGTAGACAGCGGGAATATGCACAGGACGAAGAACGCCGATAATAATCCCCAGTACAAGTCCGCATACCGTTACAAAGCCAACCATGGTTTCTATTTCCTCCCTTAGTTTGCGATTCTGATCAGGTTGACTTTTTGCACTATAGCACTGATGCGCCGTAGATTCAACAAGTCAAGCGCTCCTCCGGGAATCTGCAGGCCCTTAGCCATGTTCCCGGTATCGCCAATAGCATTGATGATAAGCGGCATATGTGTCACCTTGCTGCCGACTCTTACGTTGAGACCCGCGCGGTAAACAGCAGTTGTTTCCCTGAGAGGGATACCATTCACCGACATTACTTCAGCTCCAGAGGCCCACAGATCGTTGAGTACCAGAAGAAGATCATCATCTGCAAGCATGGAAGGCGAAGAACCAGAAGACTGCTCCCGGATTGTAACACGAACACCAGGACCTTCCAGCGCGGTATCGCCGGATCGTTCTCCGAGGAGTTTTATCTCATTTTGCAGTTGCTGCACCTGTGCATCTGTGTTGTTAGAAGCTCGAAGGTACTGCACAAGCTTCTGAGAAACACTCGTCTCTTCAGCGAGCAGATCTTTCTTTCGTTGCTGCAGATCATTGATGACACGTACAAGGTCCTTTGGATCCTCGCTCTGGTAATCCTGCTTCATCTCCCGCACAACCTTGGCCTGCCCTATAAGAAAGAACCCGATGAAAAAACTCAGGGCAAAAAACATCAGGAGAGCCAATTTCCTGCTTCGTTTCATTTTGCACCTTTGGCATATTTGAACGCTGAAGCGCCAAGAGAAGCAGGTACAGTAACAGATGTCTTCTTTTCAAGAGAACAGGTAATACTGAACTGATCCCGATATGCCTCCAAAACCTTGAAGAAAACATCCTGAGAGATACTGTTGGCAAGCATGTCGGGGTTTCCCAAGGCCGTAATGACATACGGCGGGGACATTTTGCTGGAATTAACAAGAATGATAGGTCCGGCACAAACGATGGAACTGTCTGAAAGAACACGCTGTTCATTAATACTAATAGCCGTCGCTCCATAGCGGCGCATAAGATTTACTACACTGCGCAGATAGCCATCGTGAATGACGAAATACGTTGCATCATCTGAAAGCGTCGGTGTCCGCGTACTGTCATTCAGAGTCACAACGACCCCGGAGCCGGATACCTGGGTGAGCCCAGCGCGGGTTCTCAAAACTGCAAGACGCTGTGTAAGATCGCGGACCTCTCCACTCGTAGAAGCGCTCTTGCGTTCAAGCTCATTCAACTGTTTCTGCAAGTCAGTTATGCGCTGTGCAGACCGATCATTTTCAGATTGGAGGTCTTTCATAATATCCGCCAGCTCAACGTTCTGAGCCGGTACTACATATGCTTTGTTAAAGGTAGGCTCGAATTGAATGGCAATAAGATATCCAAACCCTGCAACCAGAACGAACAGGGCGATCAAAAATAGCATTCTATTCCTGTCAATTGATTTCATGGTGCCTCCGGGATTACCGCCTGTCCATTGAAACGCAAATCTATCGTTACTTTTCGCATTTTGAAAGCAGGCATGTTCATGACAGAGATTCCCCGCAAGACTTTGGACGTGCTATCTGCGCTATCCCCCAGAATAAGCACTTTGCCATCCTTCAGCTGAGCCGTAAGCCCCAGAGAAGATGATGAATAGCGCATACTTACCAGCCCCAGCTCCTTGCGATGCGCCATCAGTTCGCCACACAGAGAAGCATTTTGAAGGCACATGGCGAGAAATGATTCCGACTTCTTCGGAAAGCCCTGGACATCGACTATGTTCCATGAGGCTTTCGCGCGCTGGATCAAGTAGGCCGTACCTTCATCAGCAAAAACGGCGGCCATCCGGGATCCTTGCCGGATAACAATATCCGGCTGACGGACCGCCACCTGAATATCTGCATCCCAAGGACGCTGTCGCCTGATTTCCAGAACCGTCACCGGCAGTCCGGCGAGCCCATCCAGAACAGAGGACTTATTTAACAGAAAAAGCTCCCGATGAGGTACTGCTTTCCATGCCTGTTCAACAAAAGGCGCTTCATAGGAATCCGCTCTTATATGTACTCGAGATGTTGGAACTGTCAGCCAGTAAACCAATACAATAATAAGGGCGACAGCCCCGAGACGCCACAAAAATTTCATGAAAGCATCCATTCTTTCATCATCTCGTCAGGTCTGAAGCACGCTATGAAAAATCACCCAGGAGCCGG
>CAZEWU010000054.1:0-7062 GCA_964516155.1 uncultured Caldisericota bacterium | reverse complement strand
TCAGGATGCGCAAGGTGATCGACGACAGGATCCGTGAACGCGAGAACGACCTGGTATACGAGCGCTTTCACTCGCAGGTGGGGACGCTGATCAATGGCGAGGTCCTGCGGCAGAACAAGGAGGGTCTGCTTATCAACCTGGCCCGCTGCGAAGGCATCATGCCCAAGGAGCAGCAGATTCCGGGGGAGCGGCTGCGTTTTCAGAGCGTCGCCAAAGCGCTTATCCTGTCGGTTGACAAGTCGCCTCAGGGACCGCGTATCGTCCTGAGCCGGACGCATCCGGATTTTATCCAGCGTCTTATTGAGCTGGAGGTTCCGGAGATTGCATCCGGCCTTGTTGAAGTAAAATGTATCGTACGCGATCCGGGACAGCGGGCAAAGATCTCCGTGTTCAGCAAGGACCCGAAGATCGATCCGGTCGGCGCGGTCATCGGCCCAATGGGAGCCCGTATCCGGGCGGTCTCGCGCGAGATAGCGTTTGAGCACATCGATGTTATCCGGTTCGACCCGAATCCCGCGAAGTATATTGTAAACGCGTTCAGCCCGGCCAAGGTCCTGGACGTGGAACGCAAGCCCGACGGCACGTTTATGGTGCATGCCACGGCTGAGGCATTCCCTGTCGCTCTGGGGAAGGGCGGAGTCAACGTCCGGCTTGTCGAGCGGTTGTTGGACGCGAAAGTGGAACTCGTTCAGGTGGGGGAGGAACAGCCGCAGGCGGTCCCGACCCGTGAGGCAGGTGAGACGCATGAAGAAAGTAAGGATCTATGATCTCGCGAAGGAACTGAAGCTCAAGTCGCCGCGCATGCTGGAGATTCTCAACCAGCTGGGCGTTCCGGCCAAGAGCCCGGTAGGAACTATTGAAGAGGAGACTGCTACGCTGGTCAAAGAGATTGTTGAGAAGGAAAAAACGGAAGCAACAGCCAAGAAAGCACCAAAAGCTGTAAAAGCACCAAAACCCGTCGTTGAGAAGGAAAGTCCGCCGGCTGCGGTCGAGAAGCCGGTCGCTGCTCCCGAAAAACCAGCAGTTGCGGCTGAGAAGCCCAAAGCGTTTGCGGAGTCGGTCTCCTATGCTGCATTTGCAAAACAGTTTGATCTCAAACAGCATGAGCTCAACACGCTGATGCTCAAGAGCGGCGTCCCGGTCCGCGAATGCGGTCTGCTGTCGCCGGATGAAGCGGACTATCTGGCCCGTGTCCTCGGCGCCTCATACGTCGAGCCGTCTGCCGCTTTCACCAGGGCATTTGTCGGACGTCCGCCGGTCGTGACCGTCATGGGGCACGTCGACCATGGCAAAACGACGCTTCTGGATTATATCCGCAATACCAACGTCGCCGGCCGCGAAAAGGGCGGTATTACTCAGAAGATCGGCGCCTATCAGGTGAATGTCAAAGGTAAAACGATCATCTTCATCGATACGCCCGGTCATGAAGCGTTCACGTCCATGCGTCTCAAAGGTTCGCAGGTCACGGATTTCGTTATCCTGGTCGTGGCCGCCGAAGAGGGCGTCAAAGAACAGACGCTTGAAGCGCTGGACCACGCCCGCGCGGCCAAGGTTCCCATTATCGTCGCCATGAACAAGATCGACAAGCCCGAGGCCAATCCCGAGCGTGTCAAACAGCAGCTGGCGGACCGAGGTCTTCAGCCGGACGACTGGGGCGGCGAGACCGTTTTCCTCCCCGTGTCGGCCAAGACCGGTCAGGGTGTTGATGAACTGCTGGACATGGTCCTGCTGCAGGCGGAGATGGCGGGGCTCAAGACCAAGACCACCGTCGATGCTTCCGGATCGGTCATCGAAGCGCGTGTGGACAAGAACATCGGCGTTCTGACGCGACTCCTGGTCCAGACCGGAACGCTCAAGGTCGGCGATGATATCCGCGTTGGTGATTGTGTCGGCAAGATCAAGCGTATGACCGATGAACACGGCGAGAATCTGCGCGAAGCCAAAGCCCTTGTTCCTGTTGAGATCATGGGCCTTTCAGAGTTGCCGGAAGCTGGCGAGGTCTTCTATACCGTCAGCGACGTCGATACCTGCCGCATGCTGATCGATAACAAGCGCCAGAAAGAGCGTCTTGCCGAGCTTGCTTCCGAGCAGAAGAAGCCGCTTGACCTGGACGAACTGTTCAATGAAGAAGAAGCGGCCGAGAAGAAGAAACTGACCCTGATCCTCAAGGCCGATGCGCTTTCTACGCTGGACGCCGTCAAGTTCGAACTGAAGAAGGTCAAGACCAAGACGGTGCCGCTTGAGATCCTGCACGAGGGGACGGGCGGTATCACCAAGTCGGATGTCCTGCTGGCGTCCGCCAGTCATGCCGTCATCGTCGGTTTCAATGTCGTCCCGCAGGCGGAAGCGCTCCGTGTCGCGGCTGTTGAAAAGGTACAGATCCGCACCTACGATCTGATCTTTGAACTGGGAGATTCTGTCACCAAGATGATCGCCGGGCTCACCAAGCCCGAATTCGAAGAGGTCGTCCAGGGCCGCGCCCGCATCAAAGACGTCTTCAAGATCACCGGCGTCGGCGCTATCGCCGGCTGTCTGGTCGAGGACGGCAAGATCATCCGTGGTGCCAAGGCCCGTGTGGTTCGCAACTCCGTGGTGATCTACGCCAATTCTAGCATTGCTTCGCTGAAGCGGTTCAAGGAAGACGCCAAGGAAGTCCTCAAGGGCTATGAGTGTGGTATGGGCCTGCAGAACTTTAACGACTTCAAGGTCGACGACATCATCGAAACCCTGGTGATGGAGGAAAAGAAACAACAGTAGGATACCGGCAGCGTTTTCGAGAACCATATAAAAACGATTCCACAAACAGCACGCTCTCCTTTCACTGAGGAGCGTGTTGTTTTTTCTGTAGAAGGCGGGCCGCTCCTCGCATTTCGCATTATACTTGAAACGAACTGCAGAGCAGGAACTGGCGTTGGCCGAAACAGCGTGACCGGGGAGAGGGGACGATGTATACCATCAGCAACGTACAGAAATCGTATGGCAGGCGGGCTGATCCCGTGCTGAAGGGCGTTTCCTTCGATATCCGCGAGGGGGAGATCCTCGGCATCCTCGGTGTCAACGGCGCAGGCAAAACGACCCTGATCAAGATCCTGCTGCGGGCGCTGGAACCCTCCGGCGGGACAATTGAATTCTTGGGCCGCGACCTGTCAAGGATCCCCTTGCCTGTCTACTACAAAGATGTTTCGGCCGTCCTTGAAGGGGAGCGGAACGTCTACTGGTACCTTACCGGTTTTCAGAACATCCAGTATTTCGGAAGGCTCAAGCAGCTGCGTGACCGGGAACTGTCGGCAGAGGCCGATGTCTTGCTGAAGACCTTTGATCTTTATGATGCAAGGGACCAGACTGCGGGCAGGTATTCCAGAGGGATGCTGCAGAAACTGTCCATCATCATCGCCATGCTGGGAGGTCCAAAGGTCTTGTTCCTTGACGAACCGACCCTGGGCCTGGATATCCTGACCAAGAAGGCTGTGACGGCCAATTTGAAACGTCTGGCGGAAGAGAAGAAAGCCACTATCGTCCTGACGTCGCATGAGCTGGACGTCATCGACGCAGTAACGGACAGAGTCCTGGTCCTGGAGAACGGAGGCATTGCCTACGTCGGGAAAACCTCTGACTTCAAACAGATGTACAGCAAAAACAAGTATACGCTGACCGTCAGGGGGGCCGTGGCAAGAGAAGATATTCTTGCTGACAATTGTGTCGTGAAAGAACGGGGAGCGACGACGGACATTGCTTTCAGCAATATCTCAAATCGTGATATCGACCGCATCCTGACGCACATGCTCGCGAAGGACTATGAGATCCTCTCTTTTTCAAAGGACAGCAACCGTCTGGAAGACGTCATGGAGGCATTTATCCAGCGGGGGAGCGGCAGAGATGTTTAGACTCTTCAGAGCGGAGCTGAAAAAATATCTGTTGGAAGTAACAACCTATTACCCTGATCAGATCGTCGATATCGTCACGAAGTACATCCTGTTTGCTACGTTCTTTTATGGTTTTGTTCATACCGCGGGGAATGCAACCGATTATTCCATAGGGTACCTGTATTGGATCATCGCGTCCGGCATCATCTCGGAACTGTCAGTGAGCATCTCCTTTGAAAAGCAGGTAGGGACGATAGAGCAGCTCATCCTGAAACCCTATCCCCTGTGGCTGATTTTGACGGTCAAAACGTACGTTGTCCTGCTGGTCACCGCGCTGAAGTGCCTGCTGCTCCTTGCGCTCATCAGGATCACGCTGCCCATCAGCCTTGCCTTCAACGTCAACCTGGTGTGGATCCTGCTTGTTTCCGTCCTTGGTTTTACAGGTACAGGTCTCGCCCTGTCCGGTCTGACGATGAAATTTGCGAAGACCGCATCGTTCGAATCCATCATCTCCTACGGTCTGCTGTTCTTCTCCGGAGCCATCATTCCCTTTGAAAAGATGCCCTCCGCTGTGCAGCGGGTACTCGACGTTATCCCGTTCACGGCCGGGATCAATGCATCTCAACGCTCCTTCAGCGCTGGATTTCACATGCTGCCCGTCCTCCTGTGGTTATTGATCATCAATCTGGCGTGGTTTATGATCGGGTATTGGATTTTTGATACGATGTTCAGGAATGTGAGAACGAACGGAGTCCTGAACAATTACTAGGAACGTCGTGCGATCCACCCTGAAAGCGGAATGAGCTTCAGACCGTTGCATCGGCGCGGTTCTTGCCGACCAGGCCAATGAAAAAAAAGTTTGGTGCAGTATACTGAAGCGATGAACGTAAACGAGAAAAGACATGAAAAAGAAAGTTGCAGCAGTCCGGAAGATGCTCTCCATGATGGACTGAAGCAGCTGTATGAACAGGCGTTCGCACTGTCGGACAGAGATCCTCACGCTGCAAAATCCCTGGCAGACGAACTTTATACGAAGGCCGGCGAGGCAAAGGACCCATGCTGGCAGGGCCTCTCCCGGTATGTTGCCGGGTTCTGTCTCTACAACCTCAGCGAATACGACCATGCCATGGAGGAGTTCGAGCGCGGCGATCAGATCGCGCAGGAGAATGATCTTCCGGCTCTCGCGATCAAATTCCGCAACGGCTGCGGGGTGATCTTCTCACGCCTGGGACAGTATCATCATGCTATAGAACAGTTTGCCGAGGGGCTCAAAAGAGCGAGGGAAATGGGCCTGACGAGTGATACGGGTCATTTTCTCATCAATCTCGGCGAGGCTTCGCTGCTCATGGGGGATACGGCGCAGGCGCTGTCGTTTGAACTGGAAGCGGAGAAGCTGATTCAGGAGATGCCCGACGACAGAGGATATGCCGTCGACGTCTACTACAACCTGGCCGAGGCACAGTCCAGAAGCGGTCAGGTAGAGAATGCGGAACAGTCCTACCGCCGGAGCCTCGCGATTGCTACGTCGATGGGCAACACACTTTCCGAGGTGGAAGCGCGGGTCCGTCTCGGCACGATCCTCGCCGGCCGCGGGAATGAGGCGGAAGCTCTTTCCATGATCGAAGAAGCGCTCCAGCTCAGCAGAAAGTGCGGTTTCCCTCTGCAGGAAGTCGCCTCGCTGCTTGCCTGCGGCCGTATCGAGATGAATCTCGGACGTCTGGAAGATGCGACCCGTCACTTTGAGATGGCGGCCGACGTAGCCGGCAGCCATCGGATGGGAGACCTGCTGCCGTCCGCCCTGGAATCGCTTTCCGCCGTCAGAGCCGCCATGGGTCGTTTTGAGGAGGCCTATCGGGATCTCCAGAGATCGGTCGAAGCAGCACGGGCATGGTCCAGTTCAGAGGCGTCCAGGATGCTTGGCGAACTGGCAACGGGATACCGTCTGGAAAAAGCGAAGCGCGAAGCCGAGATGGAGAAGATCCGGCGTCAGGAGCTCGAGTCTGCCAACGAGCGCCTGCGGACGGTGACACGCATCGGCCGGAGCCTTACGCAGAGCCTCGAGCCCAGGGACATCCTCCTGCGGATGTGGAATGAGCTCTCTACGCTTATCAGCATCACATGGCTGGGGATGGGCGTCTGCAGCCCTGAATCCGGTGCGATCGAATTCCCCGGATTGATCTATGACGGTGTTCTGCAGGAGGCGTCTTCAGCTTTCCTGGATGACGAAGCCAGTCTGGCCGCGCTCTGCGTACGGGAGAAGCGCGTTCTCTACTATCCGACGGCTGCCGAGGCACAATCGGCACTCAGGGAGAATTCACTGGTTGCTTTCAAGGCGTTTGTGACTACGCCGGAGACTATCCTGTATCTCCCCCTGTTCCGGGAAAACGATATCATAGGGGTCCTGACAGTACAGAGCGCCAGGGATCACGCCTATACGGACGATACCATCGAGATGCTGAAAGCGGTTTCCTCATTCACTGCGATCGCGGTGGAGAACGCCCAGATCATGATCCGGCTCAATGAGATGAATCAGGCTATCTCGGGAGAGAAGGAACAGGTGGAGAAGGCCGCGCTTGCTTCTTCATGGCTGGCGGAGCATGACAGCCTGACGGGACTTTCCAACCGGCGCTTCCTTGAGAGGATCCTTGACGAGAACATCCGGCTCGCGGCCCTGGAGAACAACAACATCGCCGTTTTCTTTGTCGACCTCGACAACTTCAAAAAGGTAAACGACACGTACGGTCATGACGCCGGGGACCGTGTGCTTGCAGCCGTTGCGAAACGTCTGCTGTCTGTTTTCCGGGAAGGAGACTATATTGCGCGTGTCGGGGGAGACGAATTTGTTGTCGTCGCGCCCGGCGTGAAGAATATGGACAGCATAGCGTCCATCGCGGACAAGGTCGTCACCTCCTTCCATGAACCGTTTGTGATCACGGAAGGAGAGGTATCCGTCAGCGTCTCCGTCGGCGTCGCCCTCTTCCCCGAGCACGGACGCAGCAGCCGGGAACTGATTCGCCGGGCGGATAACGCCATGTATGCCATTAAGCGGAACGAGAAGGGAGCATGGTGCCTGGCGTGTCCCGAGTGACTTCCCGTTCTTCGGGAAGAGGAAGCCAATCCGTGATATAATACTCTTGCAGAAGCCTTTTTACGTGGGGGTGCTGGGGTTCGACAGATACGTGAGGTGCAGGGTCGCAGG
>CAZEWU010000053.1:0-7068 GCA_964516155.1 uncultured Caldisericota bacterium | reverse complement strand
AGGATTCCCAGTACACCGCAAAGGATATCAAAGTGCTTGAAGGTCTGGAACATGTTCGCACCAGACCTTCAATGTATATTGGGTCAACAGATTCCAGAGGCCTGCATCACCTCGTGCAGGAAGTAGTTGACAATGCTATTGATGAATCAATGGCAGGCTTCTGCACCAAGATCGAAGTAGGACTGAGCGCTGATCATAAATCTGTAGATGTACGTGATAACGGTCGAGGCATTCCTACGGACATTCATCCTGTACTCGGCATCTCAGGCGTTGAAGTGGCGTTAACGCGCCTGAATGCCGGAGGCAAGTTCGATAAAAAGAGCTATCACGTTTCCGGTGGGTTACACGGGGTGGGAGTCTCATGCGTTAATGCCCTGTCAAGCCGTTTGTATGTTGAAGTGACGCAGTGGGGAAAGGTATTTCAGGAAGAATTCTGCCGTGGAAAGGCGCTTTACCACCTCCGTGTCAAGCAGGAAGGTATTGCAGAAGGTACCTCAGGGACGTATATCTCGTTTACTCCTGATACTGAAATCTTCGGCGAGTATACCTTTGAGCCCGAACGTATTGGAAAACGTCTGCGTGAACTCGCATTTCTTAACTCGGGACTGGAGATTGATTTCACAGATTATGCTACCGGGGAGACACAGGTTTTTCAGTACGAGAAAGGTCTTATCGAGTTTGTCCGGTATATCAATGAAGGCAGCGAGGTTGTTCCCCTGAACCCAATTCATTTTGTCCGGGACACCGAAGGGCTGTATCTGGAAGTAGCCTTCCAGTACAATGCTGGATATAACGATCAGATTATCTCCTACGTCAACGGTATCAACACGGTTGACGGAGGAAGTCATGAGCAGGCATTCAAGAATGCTTTCACACGGCTGTTCAATGCAAAGGCACATCAGGTCAAACTTATCAAACCGGACGACACGTTGAGCGGCGAAGACATCCGGGAAGGCCTTGTTGCGGTTATTAACCTGCGTATTGCTGAGCCACAGTTTGAAGGCCAGACAAAGACCCGCCTTGGAAACGCAGAGATCAAGGTTCCTATTGAGACGGCTGTTGAAGAGGAAATAGAGCTCTATCTGGATAAGCATATTGATGAATTCAAGGCAATGGCCAATAAAGCGGTCAGCGCAAAGCTTGCGCGCGAGGCTGCCCGGAAGGCCCGCGATCTTGTTCGCCGCAAAACGGAGCTTGATGGCGGAAGACTGCCTGGGAAACTTGCAGATTGTTCTTCTCAGGATCCGGCGGAATCTGAGCTCTTTATCGTCGAGGGCGATTCGGCAGGAGGAAGTGCCAAACAGGGGCGCAATAGGAGAATTCAGGCGATTCTTCCCCTGCGAGGCAAGATCCTGAATGTTGAGAAAGTCGGTCTTCATCGTGCCCTTGAAAACGAAGAAATCAAAGCGCTCGTTACTTCGATAGGTACGGGTGTTCTGGATGATATCAAGGTGGAAAAACTGCGATACAACAAGATCGTCATCATGACCGATGCCGATGTCGACGGTGCGCATATCCGTACCTTGCTGCTGACATTCTTCTTCCGGTATATGCGTCCGCTTATTATCAATCGTAATATCTACTTTGCGCAGCCTCCGCTCTTTGGCATTCCAGACGGCAAAGGGATGCGTTATGCATTCTCCGATCCGGAGCTTCAGAAGGTTCTTGCCGGAATGAAAGGGAAACCGGAAGTCCAGCGCTATAAAGGTCTCGGTGAAATGAGTGCTGAGCAACTCTGGATGACGACAATGAATCCGGAAACTCGTATTATGGGACGCGTTACTCTGGAAGAAGCAGAAGAAGCGGAACGTATCTTCACCCTGCTCATGGGCGAAAAGGTAGAGCCACGCTACCGGTTCATCGTGGAACATGCACGCGAGGTCTACAACCTCGACATTTAACGGAGTGAGGGGAAAAGATGCCTGAAGACGGGAGAATATTCAACGTTTACGTCGAGGAGGAGATGAAAAAATCCTACCTCGATTACTCCATGAGTGTTATCATCGGGCGTGCGCTGCCGGACTTCCGCGATGGACTCAAACCTGTTCATCGTCGTATCCTCTACGCGATGTACGATCTCGGCTGCTTCTGGAACAAGCCGTACAAGAAGAGTGCACGTATCGTCGGTGATGTGCTGGGCAAGTACCATCCTCATGGTGATCCGGCCATTTACGGGGCACTGGCCCGTATGGCGCAGGATTTTTCGCTGCGCTATCCATTGGTTGACGGGCATGGAAACTTTGGTTCTATCGACGGCGATTCTCCAGCAGCCATGCGTTATACCGAGGTTCGCCTTGCGCCTATCTCAGCGCTTATGCTGGATGAGCTTGATAAAGAAATCGTTGAGTTTGGACCAAATTTTGATAATAGTCTGGAAGAACCCAGCGTTCTGCCGGCTAAACTGCCGCAGCTGCTTCTCAATGGATCAAGCGGTATTGCCGTTGGTATGGCGACAAATATCCCGCCGCACAACCTGAGGGAATTGGTTGACGCTTCCAAGTATCTCCTGGATTGCCGTATGAAAGATGAACCGGAAGATCTTGCTCGCATCAGACTGCTTGTTAAGGGGCCGGATTTCCCGGGCGGAGGGATCATCGTAGGGACGAGCGGCGTTGACGATTATATCTCGACAGGCCGGGGCAACGTCGTCTGCAAAGGCAAGTATACGATCGAGAAAGAAGGGAATAAGACACGGTTCGTTATCACGGAACTCCCATACGAGGTCAACAAGGCGGAATTTGTTCAGAAGGTCGCAAATCTTATGAAGGACAAGAATCTGAATCAGATTTCTGATTTGCGGGATGAATCAAGCCGCGAGGGCATCCGTGTTGTGCTTGATCTGAAAAAGGATGCAGTACCGGAGCGCGTTGATCTTCTTCTCCGGAAACGGACGCAGTTTCAGGAGCATTTTCATGTAAGCATGCTTGGTATTATTAATGGAGTGCCGCGTACTCTTTCATTGCGGGACGCTCTGGCGGCATTCTTGGACTTCCGGGAGAAGACTCTTCATAATCGTTTTTCTCTGGAACTTCGCAAGAATACTGAACGGTTGAACGTTCTCAATGGTCTTGTCATTGCTATCAAGAACGTCAAGTCAGTAACAGATATCCTTACATCGTCTGCTTCTCTGGAAGAAGCATCATCCAGACTGGCAGAGAACTTTCAACTGAATGAGGGCCAGGTTGAGGCAATCCTTGAGATGCGCATGAGGTCCCTGGTTTCTTTGGAAGTCGAGAAGCTTGCTAAAGAAGTTGACGAGAAGAAGCAGGAGATCAGCCGGCTTTCCGGGTTACTTGCGGACCCCAACAAGATCCGGGCCTATATTCAGGAAGAGCTTACGGATATTGCCCGTAAGTATGGAGACCAGCGCAGAACTCAGGTTGTCAGCGACGCAGGCTACGAAGAAGATAACGATGAGCAGTTTATCGAAGACAAGGAAGTCATGGTTGTCATTTCGAAGAATGGTTATGCCAAGACTATCCCGAATTCAACGTTCAAAGTCCAGGGCCGTGGCGGCCTGGGCGTTGCCAGCATGAACTTGAGGGGCGACGATTATATCAGTAAGTATTTTACCGTGCGGACCAAACAACGCATATTGCTTTTTACCAGCAGAGGTCGAGTTTATTCCATCCCGGCCTACAAGCTTCCTGAGGAGAAGAGGCAGGGTTCCGGAGAAAATCTGTCGCTCCTGCTTGGCATGCAGGCGGATGAACTTGTAACTGAGGCAACTGTTCTTCCGGCGGAGCAAGAAGGCGTATCCTTTATCATTGTGACGCGGAAGGGGCGTATCAAGAAAATGGTTGCCTCTCAGTTTGTCACGATTCGCAGTACTGGAAAAACCTTTATTAAGCTGTCCGAGGGAGATTCAGTTGTTTCTGTTCGCCCCATCAGGGATGCAGACGAAGTCCTTATCGCGTCTGATGCCGGGCGTGCGGTTCGTATACGTTCCTCCTCTGTTCGTGCTATGGGAGCCGCCGCCGGGGGCGTCCGGGGAATGCGCTTGTCTCGTGGTGGGCGGTTTGTCGTCGGTATGGAAGTCTTGCAAAAGGGCATTCTTTTTACGCTTATCACCGAACATGGTCATGGAAAACGGTTGAATCCTTATGAGGTGCGACTTGTTGGTCGTGGATCAGGTGGAGTCATCTGTTATCGTGTTACTGACAAAACAGGGCCGCTGGCTGCCTTAACGACGGGCAGTGCAGACCAGGACGTTGTTGTGTCGACCAGCACAGGGCAGACCATTCGTATACCAGCAGATAGTCTCCCGCTTCTCGGACGCAACTCGTCCGGTGTCAAAGTCATCCGGCTCAGATCGAAGGGAAGCGGAGTCATCGCAGCAGAAGCAATAATCAAGGAGGAAGCGGCTCCTTTGGAGGTTCCAGATGAAACTGAGCAGCAGGGAGGCTAGCGCTCTCAGAGTTGTTCTGCTGTCTGTCTTTATTGTCGCCATAGCTTCCGGGGCGGTATGGTTGCTCTGGTTGCTTCGTGATATCGTCTTTTTAGGGATCGCCGCAGCTTTTGCGGCGTTCCTTTTTTTACCGGTGGCGCACTGGCTGAATCAAAAAACGCATTTTCCGATGGGCGTGACCTGCTTCATTGTGGTCCTCGGCATTCTTGCGCTGTTTGTCGGGCTTGTTGCGGTTACGATTCCTCCTCTTGTGCATGAAACCCGGTTGTTGTTTAACTCTTTACCGGAATATGTAAAGACTGTTCAGGGATATTTTTCTCGCTTTTCGCTCTGGCTGGACCGGTATGAGCTGACCGGTGCCAAGGATGCGCTGACCGCAGTGTTTGACAGTGCACAAAAAGCGCTTGTTCAGGTCGGCCAAAATTTCGTAATGACATCCCCCCGGAAACTACTCAGCCTAAGCGCGCTTCTTCCCTTCTTTGTAATTATGTATTTCTTTATGCGCAGTTCGCATGAGTACTATGAAATAGTCCTTTCGCTCCCTTTTGTCCGTTCCAGAAAGGATCGCGCCGGCCAGGCTCTGGCACAGATTGCGTTAAGTACACGGAAGTATATTGAGGCCCTTGCTCTCGTGGCGATCATCACTGCATTATTGATGGGCGGCGTGAGCGCATTGTGTCACATCAACTATGCTCTGACAATCGGCGTGGTTGATTTCTTCGGGGAGTTTATCCCTTATGCCGGTCCTCTTATCGTTGCTCTCCTGGGCGCGTTCTTTGCCGCCGTGTCAGGTCCAGGCAAGCTTATTCTGTGGATTGTTGTGTTTGGTGTCATCGAATCCACAACGAGCCAGATACTGGCTCCCCGTCTTATCTCTGACAAAACAGGGATAAACCCGGGCCTTGTCATTCTGCTGCTGCTCGCCGGCGGGAAGATTGCTGGTTTCTGGGGTCTTCTCCTTGCGGTACCAGCGACGGTGTTTATCCGCGAAATCATACGTAGTGCGCGATACCTTCGCACTGGCTCTGAGAAGGAAGACGTTCTCGCTAAGTCAGTTGACTGAATTGGCAATTCCGGTATAGTGAATTGGTTGTGTATGGCCCCTTTTGCAACGATTTGACGAAAGGAGGGGTGAGTGATGGGTAACTATCGTGATCGGAACAAGGATAGAGATAGAACTGAGTCTGAGGGCGAGGATGCTCAGCTGGACAATATGTTGCGGCGTTACAAGCAGGATTGTATCCGCGATGGCCTCTTCGGCGAGCTTAAGAAACGACGCTTCTTTGTACCACCAAGTGAAAAACGCAAGCAGAAATCGATTGCTGCACGCAGGCACAAATAAGATAAAATCTCTGAATAGTGATTGTACGGAGAGCACTGTAAAGTACTCTCCGTTTTGTTTTTATATGCCGCAGCAGAGGAACCCTCCGTCGATAGGAATCGTTGTGCCTGTGATATAGCTGGATCGAGGCGAAAGCAGAAAAGCAATCAGATCTGCCACTTCTTCTGCTGTTCCGGGACGTGCAAGGGGTACAGCGCTCAGAAAACGCAGGCGTTCCCTGTCAAAACAAGAGGAAAAGAAGTCTTCTGTCATTGGTGTACGAATAAGGCCGGGAACAATACAATTGGAGCGTACCTTCCGTGGTCCGCATTCTGCAGCAATGGATTCTGACAAGCTCTCGATTGCGCGTTTTGAACTGTCATATGCTGCTGATGACGTATGCGTAGGATGTCGATGCGCATCGATTGACGAAACGAAGACGAGGCTCGTTTCCTCATGTGCCAGGATCGGTTGTGCCAGCTCAAGTGCGGCAGAGAGGTTGACGTCGAGCGTTTCCTGAAATTCGCTTATGCGGGCTGTCCGAATAGGGTCTGTTCTTAATTCTGCTGACAGAAAAACAAAACCGCTGATCGCAGGAGTTTGGCTCAGCACTTCTGCACATTGCTTCCGATCAGAAGCTTTCCGAAAGTCGCCCGGAATGACATCTACAATCGAGCTGTCATCCAGGTTCCCGACCAAGTTCTTCAGACCTTCAGCTCGACCCCCGACAAACAGCATGCGCGCATGTTCCCGTTTGAGAAGCGATACCAATGCGGTTCCGATTCCACCGGTTGCTCCTGCAATGGCAACAAGTGTGTCAGCAAGTTTAAGATCCATGCTATTCGAGAGGAATCATGCAAAGAAAGACAAGGTCGCTGTCTGCATCGTTGTTGGCAAAACTGTGGATGGCGTCCGGCTCAATGAAGATAGCGTGTTCTTCCCCGACAGTGCGGGTTTCCCCCTCATAGAAGACCGTGCATTTTCCCTTGAGGACATACACTTCATGTTCCCAGGGGTGGACATGCCGCGGGGTAGATCCCCCGGGTTTGACGACAAAATAACGCATCGCGAATCCTGGGACTCCGTCAGACCTGTTGAAGAGCCAGCGGATTGTTGTTCCATGTGCGCCAGCCTCGGTGACGGTTACTTCCTCGGTGTCCTTGACCGCCTTGATAATCATGAGAGCCTCCCAGTGAAATATGCAAATGCACAATAAAAAGTATACTCTTATATAACAGCTTTCAGGAAAGGAAATGGTATGAAGCAGAAGTTCTTGCATTTTGCCGGGTGATGGGTATGCTTTATGTGAAGAACAGGTCTGTACGTTCAAATTGTCAAC
>CAZEWU010000052.1:6453-7182 GCA_964516155.1 uncultured Caldisericota bacterium | reverse complement strand
TCATCGGTGGTTTCATCCCCAGCATTCTTTCCAGCGTGACGACGAAGGTGCAGTTTACAAAGAAGGTCATGCTCGATGGAAAGCAGGTTGTTCAGACGGTCAAGCTGCAGGATACCTTTGACAAGATTCTGCCATATGCTATCCCGCTTATGATCGTTTTCCTTGTTTACTGGCTCGTCAAGAAGAAACACTGGAAAACCCTGAATGTCCTCCTGCTCGTCATTGTGCTGGGTATTGTGCTCGGCGCGTTCAAGATTCTGTAGAAGGTTATTCAGAACCGCCGGGAGGGTCTCTCCCGGCGGTTCTTTTTTTGGAAGGAGTCGTCTATGTCTATTACAATCGAAGGAACTCACTATGCCATCAGGACGGATACTCTGTATCTGCCTGAACGGATGACCGGGACTTTCTGGGTCGAAGTAAAGGACGGCCGTGTGATCGGGATCACGGCATCGGCGCCTTCAGGCATTGAGAGCATTGATCTTACGGGATTCGTTGTCGCCCCCGGCTTCATAGATACGCATGTTCACGGGTATAAGGGGGTCGACGTCCTGGATGACGGCGCCGCCGCTGTGCGCAGTATGGCTCTTGCGCTGCCTGAGACGGGTCTTACTTCGTTTTTGCCGACGACGGATACCGCGGCTCTCGAAGCAATCGAACAAGTCATTGCCGAAACGACGCCGGAACTGGACACAATGCCCGGCGCTCATCCTCTTGGATTTCATATGGAAG
>CAZEWU010000052.1:0-6353 GCA_964516155.1 uncultured Caldisericota bacterium | reverse complement strand
ATGTGCAGACGCTGCATGTCCAGGCAACCATCCGGGAAGGCCGCCAGGTCTTTGCCGCCTGACGTCCGTTGATCGCTGGTACAGGTCTGCAGACATTGCTCAGCTGGAGGGAGGGCTCTTTCCTTTTGGTGACGGCGGACGGGTCCGGCGTGCTGTTTTTCCGGCAGAGTGATATGCTGTAATAACAGGGCAGGGGAAATGGATGGAACCCCGGGGATCAGCGGTAGAGTGCCTTATTGGCGGGTGCTTCATGCTTGCGGGTACCAGAGCAGCGCAGTCGTGAGAACAGCATGCTTCAGGAAAGGAGGGAGCTGTGCCGTCGCAAAGTTATAGCCTTCTGGTCGCAATCATTCTGGGCGTCTGGGGCGGCATAACCATGTACAGTATCAATGGAACTAACTGGAATCTTCAGGACCCGATCGTCACAGGTCTGGTCGCCGGGCTGGTGGTCCATAATACTGCAGTCGGACTTTCTGTCGGTGCAACGCTTGAACTGATGTCTCTCGGTCTCTGGACGTATGGCGGCACGCTTGTTCCTGATTTCATGTCCGGCGCTCTGGTCGGCACTGTCGTCGCGGTTCTGTCACGGGGGACTCTGGCCCGGAGCGTAACGAGCGGGATCGCAGTGGCGGTCCCTGTCTCGCTTCTGATGTCCCAGCTTGATATTCTGCTGTACTCAGGCAGCGTCGCCTTTATCCATGGTGCGGACCGCTCTTGCGAAAGGAAGAATGAGAAAGGGATAACGCTGATGCACTGGATCGGAATCATTCCCCAGTTCCTCAGTCGTTTTGTTCCCGTTACTCTGGTCGTCTGGCTGGGGACCGTTCCTCTTCAGAAAATCCTTTCTGGCATTCCCGGCTGGCTGACATCCGGGTTCAACGTTATGAGCAGTATCCTGCCTGCAGTCGGCTTCGGGGTCCTGCTGACATATCTTCCGCTTGAGAAATGGTGGAGTTTTTTTCTTCTTGGCTTTATCTGTTTTGCCTACCTGAAGATGCCGCTTATCGGGATCGCCGTTCTTGGCCTGGCGTTAGCGATCATCTATGATTCTATGGTCAGCCGGGAAGCGTCGGAGCCTGAACCGACGGAAGAAGAAACAATGGTGACCGGGAGCGCGCTGATCCCTGTTACGCGCCGTGACTTTATGAAGATGGTCTGGCGGCATAACCTTTCCTTTGAACTCTCGTGGAACTATGAGCGTATGCAGGCCCTTGGATTTGCGTGGTCCATGATGCCGGTGCTGCGGAAGATCTATCCGGACGACGATGAGTACTTCAGGAATGTGAAGCGTCATCTGCAGTTCTTCAACAGCAACAGCATTATTGGTTCTCCTCTCATCATGGGCGCTGTCTGCGCTCTTGAAGAAAAAAAGGAGACCGTGCTTGCAGATAGTCTCAAGATCAGTCTTATGGGCCCTCTGGCCAGTATCGGCGACACAATCGTGGCAGTTCTCATGAAACCTGTTACCGCCGTTTTTGCCGCGTCCCTTGCCTTGTCCGGTAATGCTTTCGGCGCCGTGCTGATCCTTCTTCTGGGAGCATGCTGGTTCTGCTTCCGATTTCTTGGTTTTGGCCTTGGGTATCGCCAGGGGGCCGGTCTGATTCAGCAGATAGCCCGGGGGTATCTGGACAGGATGACGGAAACAGCCAGTCAGGTCGGCTTGTTTGTCGTCGGTGGTTTTATCCCCGGCGTCCTGTCCGGTGTGACGACTCCGCTGGAGTTTACAAGGAATGTTGCGGTTCAGGGAAGGCGGGTCGTCCAGACGGTCAAGCTGCAGGCTGTTTTTGACAAGATTGTGCCGGATGCCGTTCCATTGATTCTTGTATTCTTAGTTTACTGGCTTATAAAGAAGAAGCACTGGAGTAACCTGAACGTTTTGCTGTTCATCATTCTCTTGGGTATCGTGTTCGGTGCATTCAGGATTTTGTAGAACGTTTTTGGCGGCGTTGGAGCAAATTTCCGGCACTGCGCAGAAAGGAGTCGGATATGTCAATTGCAATCAAAGAAACTCATTACGTCATCAAGACGGACAAGTTGTATCTGCCTGAACGAATGACCGGGACCTTCTGGGTCGAAGTAAAGGACGGCCGTGTGACCGGAGTCACGACATCTGCGCCTGCAGGCGTTAATGTCGTTGATCTCACAGGCTCTGTTGTCGCTCCCGGCTTCATTGATACCCACATCCACGGGTACAAGGGGTTCGATGTCATGGATGAAGGGGTCAAGGCGGTGCGGGGGATGGCTGCTGCCTTGCCTGAAACCGGTGTGACCTCGTTTTTTCCTACCACGGATACCTACACACTGGAGAGGATCGAGCAGATCCTTGCTGAAACAACGCCGGAACTGGACACAATGCCCGGCGCTCATCCTCTTGGATTTCATATGGAAGGTCCATTCCTCAGCAAGAACAAGCCGGGTGCCATGAAGGTCGACATGATGGTGCCTCCTTCTGTTGAAAAAGCAGCGCATGCTCTCAAAGCCGGACGCGTTCTCATGATGACGGTCGCTACCGAGCTGCCGGGCGCTCTCGATATGGCTGACTACCTTCGTGACCATGGCTGCACGGTTACTATCGGGCATAGCGCATCAACGGTGGAACAGGCAGGCGAAGCATTCGCCCACGGGATCAATGTACTGACTCATTATTTCAATGCCATGTCTACCTTCAGTCAGCGTGCTCCCGGTCTTGTCGGTGCCGGGATGGTCTATCCGTTCTGGCTTCAACTGATCTGTGACGGCGCTCACTCGCACCCGGCTGCGGCAGGGATGGTCGGCCGGCAGTACGCTGACCGCGTTGCTCTGATCACTGATGCTCTTATGGTCAGCGGTCTTCCTCATCCCGCCACGTATCATGCGGACGGAAGCGACATCATTGTCGACGATACGATCGCTCGCCTGCCGAATGGAACGATCTGTGGTTCCATCCTGACCCTTGATCGTGCAGTCCGCAATCTTATGGATTTTGCAGGTGTTCCTCTTCAGACGGCATTGCGTTGTGCCGGCCTGAACCCGGCGCTTTCAGCCGGGATTCATGATCGTGGCGCTCTACGTCCGGGATACTGGGCGGATATCGTTGTCCTTGATGTGCAGACGCTGCATGTCCAGGCAACCATCCGGGAAGGCCGCCAGGTCTTTGCTGCCTAGCTCGTTCTGATACAGGTATGAACATGCCCGCCGTTATTCGGCGGGCATGTCGCATTATTATTATCAAGTCTCAGAGAGAACGGCCCGGTTTTTGATTAAAAAAAAGGAAGAGAGAGCTATACTCCTGAGTAGTTTCTGGCGTATCGCAGAAACAAACGGCATTGAGTGAAAGCTGTGGAGGGTTCCATGATAAATATGGGAATGCCATATCAGGGATTCATGAGATTTGGATGGTCTGCCGTCGTTTTATTTCTTCTGTGGATTCTTCAATTTGTGGTTTTTGGCTGCCTTACGATGAAGATCGCGCGCGAAAAAGGACGCGATGCCGCAGGATGGTTCTTCATTGGCGGAATCCTTGGATTTGTTGGATTGGTGGCCGCTCTTATCATGCTGCCGGCAGAATATTACCAGAAAAGGGACACGTCGGGGCATCCTCCAGCGGTGTAGGAGGACTGCTTCGGTATCAACGCAGCGGTCTTTACCCGAGATTTTTCCGGCTGTTCTTGAATCTGGTAGTAATCCCGATAGCTGTCGGTGTCACTGCAAGACCTCCCAGGGATGTCTCTTTAAGGGATGCCGACATATCCTTGCCGATGCGGTCCATTGCCTGTACGACTTCGTCGAACGGGATTACCGTCCGGATCCCGGCGAGAGCCATTTCGGCGCTGGCGACGGCATTGACGGATGCCATGACATTCCGCTTCACGCAGGGGATCTCGACAAGTCCGGCCACCGGATCGCACACCAGGCCGAGCACGCTTTTGAGGGCAAAGGCCGCTGCGCTTTCGATGGTATCGGCGTCGTCCGTGGTGAGAGCAACAATGGCTGCGGCGGCCATCGCGCTTGCTGAGCCATTTTCCGCCTGACAGCCATGCGATGCGCCGGCGAGTGATGCCTGAATCGCGATGCATTCGCCAATGCCTCCGGCGACAAAAAGACCCTGAACGATGCGATCGTCAGAAACCCCGTGAGCATCAGCTACCGTCAGATACGCTCCGGGCAGTACCCCGCTTGAGCCGGCAGTGGGTGCTGCAACGATACGGCCCATGCATGCGTTGTTTTCAGCTGCCGCCAGCGTGTTGCGTATCACCTGTGTAAAGCCCGGACCGACGAGAGATTTGTTGCTCTTCAGAAACACGTCCATGCGGGCTGCGCCGCCGTTAATCATACCGGATGACGTCTTGTTGGGCTGTGCCAGTCCTTCGCACAACGCTCCCCGCATGGCATCGAGGATCTCGTGCATGCGCCCGAGCGCGTCAGCACGCCCGATTTCCTGGTTTTTGCATTCGTACGTGATGAAAAACTCCGCCAGCGTCGGGATGCCGTAGGTTTCCATCAGGCGACGGGCGTCAGTCAACCCCTGGATCCGCATGCGTTTGAGTTCATGAAGAGATTCAGTCTTCTTCAGCTCGTCCATATTCACTTCCTAGTTTATTAATGACAACAACGTCGACAAAGCGCTTGTTCGACCGGAAAGAGTCGCGCAATTCGTCCGGACACGGCTGGTCCAGTTTCAGAATCGACATGGCTGTTCCACTGTTCTTGTCGCGTGTCACCTGAGCGTAAGCGACGTTAATGCCGTGAGAGCCAAGAGCGTCTCCGAGGATCGCTATCATGCCGGGAACATCGCGATATGTAACGATAAGCAGGTTATGCTTGCCGGAGAAATCAACGCGGGCCCCATTGATGCCTACGATCTTGACAGAACCTCCGCCGATGGAAACACCCTCGACGGAAAACGGCCTGGACCCATCGGGTTCTGTGAAAGTGACGACTGCACAGTTAGGATGCTTGTCTGTATCGATGACCTCGTCAAAAGCGAAGTCGATATGTTGTTGCAGAGCCAGTTCATAGCTTTTTTTGATGCGCGGGTCATCAACGCGGAGCCCCAGAATTCCTCCGAGGAGCGCTTTGTCTGTTCCATGGCCACGCCCTGTTTCGGCAAACGAGTTGTAGAGGGTAATACGGACGCGACGGACAGGTTTGCCATAAACACGCTGCGCCAGATACCCGATTTTGGCCGCTCCGGCCGTATGCGAACTTGAAGGTCCTATCATAATAGGACCCATAACATCAAAAATCGCCATGCGTACCTCCTGCTTCCGTTCCAAGTATAGGACAGGCGGGATTGTGTCAAGAAGCGATAACGCGAAGACAGGGACGGTTGCTGCTGCGTGTATCTCCCATATACTTCCATCAGGGGCTATGTGCTCGCACCCTGAACAGGAGGAACAGCAAGCATGATAGGACACAATAAGACGATTCTTGGACTGGCGCTGAGTTCCGGAGGGGTCCTGGGATATGCCCACATCGGCGTGCTCCGGGCTCTCGAAGAACTCAAGATCACGCCTATGCTCCTCTCGGGGGCATCCATGGGGGCCCTTATCGCTGTTTTCAATGCGGCGGGGCTTGATGCTGCGGCGCTGGAAGTTCTCGGCCTCAAATATGAAGCGCAGGTAGCGTTGCTTCTTGGTTCACTGGTCCCGATCGGAAAATTGACAATGCCGTGGCGGCTGCGTTCCAGCCTTCAGAAAGATCTTCCCCTTACCGTGTTCGAGGCGCTGGAACGGCCTGTCTGTATCGCAGCGACGGATGTTCAGACAGGGAATGCTGTTGTTTACGATAAAGGAGAGATCTGGGGGCCGTTGTCGGCCAGTTTCTGTCTGCCTGGTATTTTTCCTGTTGCACGGGTCGGTCGCAGATCTCTGATCGATGGAGGGATGTCCCTCCCCGTCCCCGTTACAGAACTGCGCAAACGGGGGGCTGCAAAGGTCCTCGCCGTCTCTCTGTACGACCCGGGCCAGAATGACGTCTACAAGCCGGACCGCAATATCCCCAAGCTTCTGGAACGTTCCATGAACCTCATGCTGAACAATATTGCCAAACCGGAGCTGCGAAAGGCGGATCTTGTCCTTCGGCCTGATCTCAAGGGGTGTGTTCCCTCCAATATTCGCGGCTACATACAACGGGGATACGATGTCACCATGCAGAACCGGTCTGCTGTCGAGGCACTGCTTGCCTGAAGTGCAGTCTGTTCTCAAGATACTTGGGCAACACCTGCATGCATGGATGAACCGGGTTCTTGCAGCAGGATGGAACATGCTGCTGCCTTACATTCCTGTGATTGCGGCCACGGCTTTTCTGCTGCTTGTCATTGTGGTGACGGCGCTCATCGTTCTCCTCCCTTCCAGATCGGGGCTCGGCGGCGT
>CAZEWU010000051.1:0-7454 GCA_964516155.1 uncultured Caldisericota bacterium | reverse complement strand
CCCGCTTTACTCCAGAATCTTCGTGACGACGCCAGCGCCAACCGTATGACCACCTTCACGGATAGCGAAGCGAAGGCCTTCTTCCATGGCAATATGTGTCATGAGGGTAACGGTCATGAGGACGTTATCGCCAGGCATTGCCATTTCCTGACCTTCCGGAAGAGCAATGGCTCCGGTTACATCAGTCGTACGGAAGTAGAACTGAGGTTTGTACCCTGCAAAGAAGGGTTTGTGACGACCACCTTCCTTGTCGGAAAGGATATAAACCTGCCCCTCAAACTTCGTATGCGGCGTGATAGAACCAGGCTTGACGATAACCTGACCACGACGAACATCGTCATGTTCGATACCACGGAGCAACAACCCGACGTTATCGCCTGCTTCACCCTCATCAAGGGTCTTGTGAAACATCTCAATACCGGTAATAACGCTCTTCTTTGACTCAGGAGAAAGACCAACGATTTCGACGTTGTCGCCCATATGAACGACACCACGTTCGATACGACCTGTCGCAACGGTGCCACGACCAGTGATCGTAAAAACATCTTCAACGGCAAGCAGGAACGGCTTGTCCATAGGACGCTCCGGAGTCGGGATGTACGAATCAACGGCATCCATCAGCTCCCAGATCTTATCCGTCCACTCATTCTTGCCACGAGCGCAATCTCCATCATATTCCAGAGCCTTGAGGGCGGAACCACGGATAATAGGGGTCTCATCACCATTGAAACCATACTTCGTCAGGAGCTCGCGAGTCTCCATCTCAACCAGATCGATCAATTCAGGATCATCAACCTGATCAATCTTATTCAGGAAGACAACGATTTTGGGAACGTTGACCTGGTGAGCGAGCAACAAATGCTCACGTGTCTGTGGCATGGGGCCTTCCGAGGCTGCAACAACAAGAATAGCACCGTCCATCTGGGCGGCACCGGTAATCATATTTTTGATATAGTCTGCATGTCCAGGGCAGTCGATATGCGCATAGTGACGCTTCTCGGTTTCATACTCTGTGTGATGCGCATTGATCGTAACACCGCGTGCCTTTTCTTCCGGGGCGTTATCGATCTCGTCATAGCGCTTAAGCTCTGTATGGCCCAAGGTTGCGAGGCACTTCGTAATAGCAGCGGTCAGTGTCGTCTTACCATGGTCCACATGGCCGATGGTGCCAATGTTGACATGCGGCTTGGTACGCTCAAACTTCTCTTTCGCCATTATAACCTCCCTGTATGATTACGACTTATCGTTCGACGAGCCTTCGAACTTGGCGACAACTTGTTCTTTCACGTCTTCCGACACCTTCTGATAGTGAGAGAATTCCATGGAAGAGGAACCGCGTCCCTGCGTCAGAGAACGCAGAACGGTGGTATATCCAAACATGGCAGCAAGCGGAGCAGACGCTTCTACAACCTGCAAATGCCCGCGATCCTGGATCTGCTGAATCGTCCCTCTCCGGGCTGTCACGCTGCCGATAACATCACCCATATTCTCTTTCGGGATAGTAATTTCGAGTTTCATAATTGGCTCAAGGAGAAATGGGGAAGCCTTGGTACATCCCTCGCGCAAAGCCTTGGAAGCAGCAATCTTAAATGCTATCTCAGAAGAATCAACCGGATGGTAAGATCCATCGACCAACGAAACAGTAACGTCGACAAGCGGGAACCCAAGAATGGGACCTGCTGCCACCGCTTCCCGCACTCCTGCTTCAACGGCAGGGATAAATTGCTTTGGAACGGAGCCACCCACCGTTTTGTTCTGAAAAACGATCCCTGACCCACGCTCACCAGGAGCAATCTTTAGAATAACATCGCCATACTGACCATGACCACCGGTCTGCTTGATGTATTTTCCCCGTTCAGTGACCTCGCGGCCTATAGCTTCACGATAGGCGACCTGAGGCGCACCAACAACAGCATCAACGCCATATTCGCGCCGCAACCTATCAATAATAATTTCCAGATGAAGCTCACCCATGCCGGAAATGATTGTCTGCGATGTTTCTTCATCTGTTTTAACGCGGAACGTTGGATCTTCGATGGCAAACTTGGCAAGTGATGCTGAAAGTTTTTCCTGATCGACTTTCGTCTTCGGCTCAACCGCAACGAAAACAACAGGTTCGGGAAAGTGCATGGTCTCAAGTTGCACAATCTTTCCCTCTTCGCATAACGTCGTACCAGTTATCACATCACGCGATCCTACGATAGCTCCAAGATCGCCAGCTCCCAGCTCCTCTATATCCTCGCGCTTATTCGCATGCATCCGAAGAAGACGGCTAACCCTCTGTTTATCGTTCTTGTTGGCATTAACAACATAGGAACTACTCTTCATGACGCCCGAGTAGACACGGACATAGGAAAGAATTCCTACATATGGATCAGCTACAATTTTGAATACCAATGCCACCAGAGGGCCATTGATATCGCTCTTGACCTCTACCACTTCGTCGGTCCCAGGAATCTTGCCAACCGCCGGCTTGACGTCAAGAGGCGATGGAAGATAATCAACAATTCCATCCAAAAGGGGCTGAATACCTTTGTTGCGGAACGACGATCCCACAAAAACCGGGACGAGAAGGTTTGCAATTGTCGCACGGCGAATCGCTGGCTTCAGATGAGACAAATCAACGGTACCTGTTGAGACATATTCATCAAGCGCCTCGTCATCAACGTCGGCGACCGCTTCAATAAGATTCTCACGGGCTTTGACGACCAATGCCATTTCGTCGCTAGTCAAATCAAGAGTTTCAAAAGTCTCACCGGTAGGATCTGTAAACAGATACTTCTTGGCCTCCAGTACATCATTAATACCGATAAAGGAGTCTTCTTTCCCAATCGGTAGCTGTACAAGAGCAGGGCGAGCCCCCAACTTCTCCCGGATAGAGGCAACCGTTTTGTCAAAATCAGCTCCAACACGATCGAACTTATTGATATAGACGATGCGGGGAACATGGTATTTATCTGCCTGACGCCACACTGTCTCTGACTGAGCCTGTACTCCTTCGACGCCAGAAAGAATAATGACACCTCCGTCAAGCACTCGTAGAGCACGTTCCACTTCAGCAGTGAAGTCCACGTGGCCGGGCGTATCAATAATGTTTATCTTGAATCCGTTCCAACCAACAGTAACAACCGCAGATTGAATCGTGATACCACGTTCGCGCTCCTGAGGAAGAAAATCCGTCGTCGTATTGCCATCGTCGACATTTCCCAGTTTGTACGTCGCTCCCGTGTAATAGAGAATACGTTCCGAGGTTGTCGTCTTACCCGCATCGATATGCGCAATAAGGCCGATATTCCTTATGTTAACTAGATCTTTCTGATTAAGCATGCAATCCCATTGACCTTCCCGAGCTTTCCCGCTCTACCAGCGATAATGTGAGTATGACTTATTTGCCTCCGCCATCCGGTGAACGTCCGACTTCTTCTTAAAAGCCGAACCAGTCTCCGCAACGGCATCAAGCATTTCATACGCAATCTTCTCAGTCATTGATTTACCAGTACGTTTCTTGGCAGCATCGACAATCCATTCCATGCTTAGGTTAATTCCCCTGCGAGATTCAACTTCCACGGGAACCTGTAATGTAGCTCCACCAACACGGCGAGGCTTGACTTCTACCAAGGGACGGCACTTCTCAACAGCCTGCTGAAAAACCTCGACTCCAGGCTTGTTGCCCTTCTCGTCAATAAGCTTAAGAGCTCCATAAACGATACCCTGAGCCTTGACCTTCTTTCCCTTCTTAAGGATCTTGTTAATGAAATGGTTCAGCAGTTCACTGTTATAAATGGGGTCAGCCTGAGCCGGCTTACGAAACTGTCTCTTCTTTCTAGGCATTATTTACCACCTTTCGTCGCAGCAGCGCTCTTCTTCTGTCTCTTTGCTCCATACTTTGAGCGCCCCTTCATGCGGTTGGCTACGCCAGCGGTATCCAGCGTTCCACGAATAATGTGATAACGGACGCCAGGTAAATCCTTAACCCTTCCCCCACGAATCAGCACCATAGAGTGTTCCTGGAGGTTATGACCGATTCCACCGATATACGCCGTAACCTCCATGCCATTCGTGAGACGGACTCTGGCAATCTTGCGTAATGCGGAGTTTGGCTTCTTCGGTGTTGCAGTCTTGACCTGGGTGCAGACACCCCTCTTCTGCGGGCAGTCTTTGAGAGCCGGAGTCTTTGTTTTATACTTCGGCTGCACGCGGGGCGACCGCATCAGCTGATTAAATGTCGCCATACAATTTCCTCCTAAGGACGTAAATACACATCTTTTTAATGATACGCATTAGGGGGCCTGTGTCAAGCGCGGCCCCCTTTACAAATGCAATCAGTTTACTTGATCAAAAAGCTCAAAGAGCTGTTTCGCTCTTATCCTTCATGTCACGGACAACAGCTTGCCGCCCGGATGCAACAATCAGCTTATTTGGAGCAGATGACTGTTTCTTGGTATCCTGGTACATGAGCTCAGGAGCAGAAGTCCCTGCAGGAATCGGCTTCCCGACGATGACTGCTTCCTTGAGGCCAGTCAACCGGTCGATCTTTCCTTTAATAGCAGCATCTGAGAGAACACGGGGTGTCTCCTGGAACGAGGCGGCAGACAGGAAGCTGTCGGTCTCCAGTGAAGACTTTGTGATTCCCTGCAGCACGAGATCAAACGAAGCCGGCTTACCCCCCTGCGCCCGGACCTTGCGGTTCTGGTGAAGAAGTTCATGTTTGCTCACGATCTGATCAGTGAAGAAGGTGGTATCGCCTGGATCAACAACTTTGACCTTCTTGAGCATCTGGCGGATGATCATCTCCACATGCTTGACGTTGATATCGACACCCTGAGAACGGTAGACCTTCTGGACTTCCTGAACCAGGTAGCGAGCCGTTTCCTCAACGCCAACAAGGTCAAGCAGACCTTTCGGGTCGATGGAACCTTCTGTCAACTGATCTCCGACAGACACATGATCGCCATCTTTGAAACGGAACCGGGCCATGGGCGAAACCTTGAATTTTGCCTCAGCGCCGGATGCCGCCTTAACAATAATCTGCTTGTGTTCTTCATCCGAACCCTTGTCTTTAACATCAACAATATGGAACACACCATCCAACGTGGAAACCGTGGCTTGCCCCTTAGGAGTACGTCCTTCGAAAATTTCCTCGACACGGGGAAGACCGGTCGTGATATCAGCAACGGCGATACCTCCTGTGTGGAACGTCCGGAGCGTCAGCTGAGTACCAGGTTCTCCGATGGACTGTGCAGCAATGACACCGACTGCTTCACCAACCTGAACGTCATGACCGGTAGAAAGGTCACGACCGTAGCACATGGCACAGACACCATTTTCACTCTGGCACGTAATGGCAGAACGAAGACGAACACTCGTGATACCGAATTGCTCGATAGCTATAGCGACCTCATCACTGACAAGACCATCTTTTGGGACGAGGACAATGTCTTCGTCAACGACCACTTCAATAGCGGTGACATGGGCACGGCGTGCAACAGCAAGAGCTTTCTCGGTAAGAAGTTCTCCTTTCTTGATAAGGATCTTTTCTCCATCAGCTGCCAAGATATTCGCAGCAACAGGCCGACCCAGAATGCGTTCCAACGCTGTCTTCGACCAAGCAGGGTTTACCTTAATGGTAGAGGCACGCAGTACAATATCGTCGGCTGCATATCGGCCGGCAATCTGCTCCTTAAGACCGACAATGACTGCTCCGCCGTCCACGACTGGCTGGACCGTAAGGCCACCCACGTACCGTTGGATTTTGAGGGAGGTAAGACCAAGGGCTTCCAGGCGTTTAGCCTGTTCCCAGGAAATCTCTTCTCCCGGACGAACAATGGTCTCCCCCGTCAGAGGGTTAATGACCTCTTCATCAGCGATCTTGCCAGCCAGCTCCTCCGCGAGTGAGGAAACGACCAGGTTGCCGATCTTGATCTCGCGGGCTACGGAATGTGTGCAATCCTCTTCACGGACAACGAGCTCATGAGCGACATCTACAAGACGACGCGTCAGATATCCGGAATCAGAGGTCTTGAGAGCTGTGTCCGCCTGGCCTTTGCGAGTACCGTGTGTCGAAAGGAAGTACTCAAGAACTGAAAGACCTTCACGCAAGTTGGACTTGATAGGAAATTCAATAATTTTGCCTGAGGGATCCGACATCAAGCCTCGGATACCGGTCATCTGAACAATCTGCTTCTTGCTTCCACGGGCACCAGAATCAGCCATGATACGTACTGAGTTTTCTTCCGAAAGGTTTTTGAATACGGCACGCTCGATTTCAGCACCCTTGTCCTGCCAGACTTGGACAACCTTGAGGTAACGGTCGTTGTACGAGAGAAGACCATCCTCATAAGCATCGTTAATCTCCCGGACCATCTTGTCTGCTTCATCGAGAATCTTCGCCCGATCCGGCGGAACCACCATGTCGGACAACCCGATAGACATACCAGACTGTGTTGCATACTTGAATCCCAGATCCTTGATATTGTCCAGAAGCACGTTTGTCTGCGAGACACCAAAGCGATGGAAGAAGTCCATAATCATGCTCTCAATGTCTTTCTTGGCCATAGTCCTGTTCTGGAAGGGAAAGTCACGATACTTGTTCTCTAGCGAGAAAAGACCCCTACGGAACTCATCGTTGAACACAACACGGCCCGCTGTCGTCCGTACCTTCTCATCCGCAATGCGAACCACGACAGGATCATGGACGCCCAGTTTTCCAGACTCAACAAGATACAGAACGTCTTCTTCCGTGTACACAGGAGCAGATGCCCACTTCATGGCCTTCATCTTGTCTTTGACCTCATAGGTCAAATAGTAGGAACCAAGAACCATGTCCTGGACAGGACCGGCCATGGGGTTACCGCTTGCCGGAGAGAAAATGTTATACGAAGACAACATGAGCAGGCGCGCCTCTGCCTGAGCGGCAAGACTCAAAGGAAGATGGATAGCCATCTGGTCACCATCAAAGTCTGCGTTAAAAGGTGTGCAGACCAGAGGAGAAATCTGGATTGCTTTGTCGTCCGTAAGCACCGGTTCAAACGCCTGAATCGACAGACGGTGAAGCGTGGGAGCACGGTTCAGAAGGACGACGTTGCCCTTGACAACCTTCTCGAGGGTGTTCCATACCTCGGGCGTTGGTTTTTCTACCAAGTCCTTGGCAACCTTCATACTGCCGACAACCCCTTCACGCATGAGCCGGTAAATGACATGGGGTTTGAAGAGCTCCAGAGCCATTTCCTTGGGAACGCCGCATTGATTAATCTTGAGATGCGGTCCAGAGACAATGACGGCGCGGCCGGAATAATCAACACGCTTGCCTAGAAGGTTCTGACGGAACCGGCCTTCCTTGCCCTTGAGTTTGTCGCTCAGAGAGCGTAGAGGACGACCATTCGCATTGACTACCGGATATTGGCGCTTGCTGTTATCCAGCAGAGCATCCACAGCATCCTGTAACATGCGTTTCT
>CAZEWU010000050.1:0-7495 GCA_964516155.1 uncultured Caldisericota bacterium | reverse complement strand
GGACCCCGGCGCCTGTCTTGAAACCAAGGGGCAGATCCTGACGACGCAGGAACTTGCTCACATGATTGACGAGGCGGGACTCAGGTTCCGTCAGCTGCGTCCGGAGTCGCTGGATCTGCCCCTTGGTTTCAAGACAGGCGCCGGGGTCCTGTTTGGCAGTTCCGGCGGAGTAACTGAGGCCGTCTTGCGCTTTGTCTATGAAAAACTCAGTGGAGTGAGACTGGAAGCTGTTGATTTCGAAGATGTCCGCGGCCAGGAGGGACTGCGTGAAGCGACAGTGACCGTCGCGGGGAAAACCCTGCGGCTTGCTATGGCGAGCGGGCTGAGGAATGCAAAAGTCATTGCAGAACAAGCCAGGCAGGGAGCATGCGCGTATGATTTTGTTGAGATCATGTCCTGCCCCGGTGGTTGCATTGGGGGCGCTGGCCAACCGGTAACATTTGAAGACACCGTTCGTGTCCGTCGCGCTGAGGGTTTGTATGAGGCCGACAAGACGTTGGAGCTTCACAAAGCGCAGGATAATCCTTATGTCGCTCAATGTTATGCGGAGAGTCTGGGCGAAATCGGTGGAGAACGGGCAGAACAATTGCTGCATACCGGTTACCAGAGCCGACGCCGTATCGATCATGAACGCCTTCCTGTTATTACCGGCTCAACAGCACAGGAAATCGTCAAGGTTGCTGTCTGTGTTGGAACGAGTTGCTACGTGAAAGGTTCCCAGGAGATCCTGCGAAAGCTCGTTCACTATATCGAGGAAAATGGGCTGCGCGATCGCGTGGATGTCAAGGCGACCTTCTGTTTCGAGAGCTGTGATCGGGGTCCGACCATTTCGGTCGATGGAGCGATTTTGTATCATTGTACCTACGATGCGGCACGTGATCGCATTGATGAAGCGCTGCGGAGAGTAAGCGTTCCGTGACACCTCTTGCCGATCAGCGTGCTGGTCAGGTTGTTTACACAAATAAGGCCCGATGCCGTGATTGTTATCGCTGTGTTCGAGTCTGTCCCGTCAAGGCGATCCGTATCAACAAGGGACAGGCTCTCGTTGATGAGTCGCGGTGCATCTCATGCGGAACCTGCGTTCGCGAATGCCCGCAGGGAGCGAAATCATTCCGTAATGACCTTGAAGTAGCAGTTCGATTGGTTGATGGCGTGAATCTTGTGGCGGCAAGTATTGCTCCATCGTTTGTCGGGTTGTTCAGTGACGCAGAGCGGATGCGCTTACCCTCCGCTCTGCGTCTGCTCGGTTTCCGTTACGTTGCCGAGACAGCCAATGGAGCTTATGAGACTGCTCAGCAAATGGCTGCTGTTTGCACAGCCGACAGGCATACGCCGCACATCGGAACTGCCTGTCCTGCGGTCGTTAACTATATCGAGCACTATCGACCGGAATTGGTCCGGTTTCTTGTTCCGGTTGTTTCGCCCATGATTGCGCATGCCCGGTCCATGAAGGCAAAACTTGGTTCAGCAGCAAAAGTTATTTTCATCGGGCCGTGTATTGCCAAAAAAGCAGAGGCTGAGCGGAAAGAGTATACCGGATTAGTCGATTGCGTGCTGACATTTGATGAACTCAAGGCATGGTTCAAACGGACCGGCATCGTTTTATCGGCTTGCGAGGCAAGCGGATTTGATGAGCAGCCCGCAGGGGCGGCGCGTTATTTTCCTCTGGCGGGAGGATCGATTCGAACTGCAGGTCTTGATGCCGATCAACTTTCATCTGAATCAGTCACTGTCAGCGGTTTTGAAGAGCTGAAGATTGCTCTTGACAGTATTCCTGATGCCGGGCACTCTCTTGTCATTGAGCCGCTGTTTTGCTCGATGGGGTGTATCAACGGTCCCGTCATGCCCACGACGCGTAATGTCAACAGCAGACGCCAGGATGTTCTTGAATATGCGGGGACGTATCCCGGGCGCTGTCCTGATAAGACCCCCGTTCCTGACCTGACCGCTCATTTTTCGCCGGTACCGACTGCCGGACGGGGACAGATTACAGAGGAACAGATCCGACAGGTTCTTGAGCTTACGGGAAAGGCACAACCGGAAAACCAACTTAATTGCGGCGGATGTGGGTATGCATCCTGCCGCGATGAAGCTATCGCAGTCATTCAGGGAATGGCTGAGCCGGAGATGTGTCTCACGTACATCCGGCGCCTTGCAGAACAGCGTACTGACAAGATTATTGACACAAGCCCTAATGGTATCATTATCCTTGACGAGCACCTTAATATTTTAAGCATGAATCCGGCTTTCTGCCGTTTCTTCATGTGTAGCAAGGCGGTCTACGGAAGGCATGTTTCCTACCTCATGGACCCGGACCTTTTTCAACGCCTGGAATCCGGAACAGAGGAGAGGGTTGAAGCGGTTATCCGTCATGACAGGTATCATCTCATTTGCCACGAGATCCTTTACCGTCTGCCCGAGGAACACCAATATGTTGGTATTTTTGCCGATATCACAGGTATACGCGCTAATCAGGAAAAGTTGGACAGGATTAAAGCTGAGACCGTTCTGCAAGCTCAGGGGCTTCTTGAGCGCCAGATCACGATGGCCCAGGATATTGCACGTCTTCTTGGCGAGAGCACGGCTCAGCAGGAGGAGCTTGTTGATAAACTGGTTCATCTGGGCGAGGACGATGAGCAGGAACCAGCAGGATCCGATATACCATGGGATACATCCACGTAGAAGTTTTCGTCAATCAGTGTTCAAAGCAGACAGGGGATCCCTGCGGGGATGTTGTGGCTTTTGAACGGCGTCCGGAGTATGCGACGATTATTATCAGCGATGGAATTGGCTCCGGTCTTAAGGCCAACATCGCAGCTCTTATCTGCACAAACAGACTCAAAGGTCTTCTGGCAGCTGGATTCTCTCTGCAGCGGGCATTTGTCAGTCTGGTCAAAACGATGGAGCGGTCCAAGGATCCTGCATTGCAGTACGCAGTGTTTTCTGTCCTCCGGATTTTCAATGACGGCGAAGCGACATTTCTTGATTATGAAATGCCGGCACCCGTCTTTATAAGTGCACGGTATGCGACAGTGCTTGAAATGCAGCAGGTGCAGATTGGTGACCTGTTTGTCAAAGAAGGGCACATTCGCCTGGAACCAGGCGACGCCGTGATGCTGCTCAGCGATGGTGTGACACAAGCGGGTATCGGGCATGGATTTCGCAACGGATGGACGTCGGAAGGTGTCGCTGAATATACTAACACGTGCCTGCGCGAAGATGGCGCTGATCTGAATGTTCTTCCCATGCTTATTCAGACGCAGGTTCGGGAGATCTGCCACAAAGAATCCGGTGATGACACAACGGTTGCGATTGTTTCATGCCGTCCAGGGACCACCGTTAATGTTCTTACTGGTCCTGCGGCGGACCCGAAACGCGACCGGTATATCGTACAGCAGTTTCTTGCCATGGAAGGGACCAAAGTTGTATGCGGCGGGACGACAGCCAAGATCGTCGCAGATTATCTTGGCCAGCAGGTAGTCGTAGACGATGAGTCTCCGGTAACGGTCGCGCCACCACATTATCTTATTCCCGGGATCGATCTTGTGACAGAGGGAGCTGTGACCCTCAACCAGGTATGCAATATTCTTGACGAAGATCCTGCGCGATACGATGAGTTGTCTGGTGTCACGGAACTCTGCCAGTTGCTACGTGGAGCAGACCGTGTCAATTTCCTGGTAGGTGATGCTGTTAATCCGGCGACTGCGATGATAGCATTTCGTCAGCGGGGGATCCTGACGCGTGATAAGATTATTCCCCGCATTGCCGATAAGCTGCGCCGCCAAGGAAAACTCGTTGTCGTGAAGAAGACTTAGCAACTGGTTTTATCGAGTGTCGGAGAAGAAATGAAAAAGGCCCGGCATTGCCGGGCCTGAATTTTTAATAATGGCTCCCCGAGTAGGACTCGAACCTACAACCCCCGGATTAACAGTCCAGTGCTACCACCGTTGAGCTATCGGGGAACAACATAATACTTATTGTACCGTCTCAGCTCTTTCTGTCAAGATGCTCCTGGAGGTCGTTTGGTGTTTTTATGGGACGTCTTCTGCTTGAAGATGTGCGGTGCCGTACGACATTGCCATCGCTGTGCATATCCTCATCTGTCATCCCGTTTTCTTTTGCGATCATTTCTTTCAGCTTTCGCTTTGCCTTTGCTTCAATCTGACGGATGCGTTCGCGTGTGACCTGGAACATTGTGCCGACTTCTTCCAGCGTATGTTCATATTCACCCTGCAGACCTTCTCTGTAGATGAGAATCTTTCTCTCACGATCAGGCAGTGTTGCCAGAATACGTTCCAGCTGTTCCTTATAGTATTTGTTGAACGTTTCTTTTTCGGGAGACGGACTCTTTTCGTCTTCGATAAAGTTCTCGAGCCGACTTTCTTCTTCGTCTCCGACAGTGTTTTCCAGGGACAGGGGTTGCTGTCCGAGGCGTAAATACCGCACGATTTTTTTGACAGGAATACCCATTGCCTGTGCAAGTTCCTCTTTGGTAGGCTCACGACCATGTTCCTGAAGGAACGTCTTCTTGATCTTGTCGATCTTGTTCAGGTTTTCAACCATATGAACAGGAACCCGGATGAGTCGTGACTGATCTGCCAGGGCTCGCGTCATAGACTGACGTATCCACCATGTTGCATAGGTTGAGAACCGATAGCCGCGCTTGTAGTCGAATTTTTCGACAGCCCGGATGAGTCCGAGATTTCCTTCTTCAACGAGATCCAGAAATGAAAGCCCGCGGCCGGTATATTTCTTGGCGATACTGACTACAAGGCGTAGATTTGCTTCGATGAGTTGTCTGCGCGCGTCCATATCCCCTTCTGCAACTCTTTTTCCAAGTGATTTTTCCTGGTCTGGAGTCAGCAGAGGAACGCGTCCTATATCGCTCAGATAGGATTGAATAGGGTTCTGTTCTTCCTGCGTTGTCACGCGTATGATAGAAGGGATGGAAGGCGCTGCCACTGCTTTCTTAGCAGTCGATTTTATAAAACGCGAGGTCCCGAAGGTAATTCCCTCAAAATCCATGCGTTCATAGAAATCATCAAGATCGTCCACCGATATGTCGCTTTTTTCTAGTGCGTTCATGACCGACTCGTAATCCAGAACGCCTCCGTGACGTGCATTGTCAAGAAGTTTCAGAAGCTCTTTGTCTTTTGGAAGAACGGGTTCTGTAATACCCTCGTCTTCTTGCTCATCATCGAGTTCTGTATCTGTGCCGGGCAGATCTCCTTTGGAGAGCGCCTTGCTCTTTCGTTTTGGTCGGGAGGAAGTCTCCGAAATTGCCCTGGGTCCGGTATCATGGCTGACGCTGCGCTTACGACGAGGCTTCGCTGTTCCAGTAGAGAGCCTCTCGTCATTGACTTCAGCGCTTTGAGCTGTGCTAATTTTTTTTGCTGGCATCATGTGCTCCTTTCGTGAGATCCTTCCAGTGGTGGTAGATCTTCTTCCGATCGTAATTTTGTGATTGCATCCCAGACTCCCCGGTAAGAAAGTTTGTATTCTTCCAGGCTCCAGCGGCCGACAAGTGCTGCAGCTTCCGGTCCGAGTTGCGTGATAATTGCTTGCAGGACGCTATCTCCTTCGGAGGCAGGCTCTCTCTGGAGAACACTGACAATTTCCTGATATGCTTCGTTCTGCAGGACAAGGCCATCCAGAAGCGGTTTTAATTCATTGAGTTGAACTACATTGTGAATGAGACCGTGCGCGATATTCCTTTCCAGTACCTCGCGTGGCGTCTGCAATGCAAGAGAAGGTGACATACGCGAATGGCCCAGGCTTCTGCGAGAAAGCTGCCATGGATCCTGGACTGATTCTGATTCATGCCGGACGCGCCCTTTGTGGTACAATGCAAGAACTTCCTCTTCGCGGATACCGACACGCTGTGCGATTCGCGTGAGCAGCTGAGTTCTAAGCAGGGAGTCCTGCATGGCATCAACTGATTCCATCATTTCCTGCACAAAGACGCGTCGTCCCGTGATAGAGTTCATGTCTTTTCCTGCAGCTGCGCCATCAAGCAGAAAATCTCCGACTGGTATGGCAGAGTCCAGAGCTTTCTGGTACTGAGTTTTGCCATCAGGCTCCCGCAGGAGTTCATCCGGGTCTTTGGCTCCGGCGACGCGTACGACAGCAACGTCAAGACCAGTTCGATCTGCAATGGAAAGAGCGAGTCTGGCTGCGCGCTGTCCAGCTTCGTCGCTGTCAAAATTGAGCAGGATCCTGGAAGCACTGCGTTTCAGGAGCATAGCCTGTTCCTCTGTAAACGCAGTGCCCAGCGAAGCTACTGTGTTCGTGATCCCTGCCGTATGAAGGGCGATGGCATCCATGTATCCTTCGACGATGATTGCAACTCCCTTTTCACGGATGGAAGGCTCTGCAAGTGGTAAAGCATAGAGCGTCCTTCGCTTGGCGAACAGCGGGCTTTCCGGGCTGTTGGTATACTTTGGCATTGATCCATCGATTGAGCGTCCCCCGAAAGCAATAATATTTCCAATGCTGTCCCAGATGGGGAACATCAGTCGGTTTGCGAATGGCGAGAAGGTATTTTCTCCATGGCGTTGAAGAATGCCTGTGTGAACAAGATCGGCTTCGTCGGCACCGTGTGCTGAGCACCATGCCGCGAATGCATGAATATTTTGCGGACAATACCCGAGGAAAAAATGTTTTACCGTTTCTGAACTCAGTTCCCGTTTTTGGATATATCCCTGGCATGCGATTGCTTCAGGGGTCTGCAGCGCCGCTACAAATCCTTCTGATGCGACCTTGAGAGTCTGTAACAGGCCCTGCCGTTCTCTTGATGCTTCCGTGGACATGCGCCACGGTGGAAGCTCAATCTGGAATTCTTTAGAGATGATCTCTACAGCCTCCGCCAGAGAGACATTATGAATCTTGCGGATAAAGGTCAGCATATCTCCTGACGCTTTGCAGCCGAAACAGTAAAACAATCCTTTGTCCGGACTGACGGTGAAGGACGGCGTCTTTTCATGATGGAATGGGCACAAGCCGACATAATTACGTCCCTGTTTCCGTAGTTTTACATAATGCCCAACTACGTCCAGGATGGAGATCTTGGCGCTTATCTCAGCGATATATTCTTTGTAGTCCATGGTTTCACTTATGGTATACGAAAGAGGGGGCAGAAATTGTTTTCTGCCCCCTCACAGATATACCACAATCAGTGGTTGATATCGTCAAACGTAGATACGGGGCATAATGATGTCCGTTGCTACCTTGAGCGCCATGCGATCCGTCATCGAGGCAATGTAATCAGTAGTAACCTGTGCACAGTAGTTCGCATTTGCCTTCAACATCGCGGCGGGATCGTCCGTTTCATGAACGATGGGGTGTTCTTCAAGGTATGACCCGATATGCGCCGGATTCTCAATGCAATAATCGAAAATCCGGGAAAGGAGCCCTCGTGCTTTCCCTTCTTCACGCTTTGGCTCTGAATGCATATAGACGCGATCTTTGAGGAAAAGCATGAGGTCATCCATGGCCT
>CAZEWU010000049.1:0-7571 GCA_964516155.1 uncultured Caldisericota bacterium | reverse complement strand
CCGTACCCGGCATCAACGACGTCGTAAGCCGCTCCTTCTGCAAATTCGGGAGCAAGATCGGCATAGCTCCCCATGATCGGGGACGTCTTTGCATCTGTCGGAGCAACAACGGTAACAACGGGGTAAGGCCCGTCGTTCGATGCAGCGACAGAGATGGCATTGAGTGCCGTCGCCGGTGACCCGAGGGGCCAGGACGCCTCCGGGCTGCGCGGCCCGGAATTGCCGACCGCAGCGACCACGACGACCCCCGCCTTGACGGCGTTGTTAATCGCTTCATTCTCAGGAGTATCGGCGGTCCCGCCGGAAATACCCAGCGACATGTTGACAACCGTGCAGCGGTCCTTCACGGAACGATCCAGCGCAGCTATGATAGCACCGTCCGTCGCCCCGTTCCCTTTGTCGCTGAAGACTTTGTACGCATACAATTTCGCTTTGGGAGCGACACCCTGTACTTTGCCGTCGGCGGCGGCGATCCCGGCGACGTGCGTACCGTGACCGTTATTATCCATGGGATTAGCATCGTTGTCCCCGAAGTCATAGCCGCCGACGACCTTGGCATTCGGAAACTTGGCGCCGCCCAGGTCCGGATGTGTGTAGTCCACGCCGGTATCAATGATCCCGATCGCCATACCGGTCCCGTCGAGTTTCTTGCCACTCACAGTCGTCCTGTTCCAGAGCGCCTGGTCGACACCCATTGCCGTATTCCCAGTCGTATCAAGGGTAACGGCGGTATGCGACTCGTAGACAAACGAAACGGCGGCAGTGCCGGCAAGCGCTGCAAGATCGACGCCGGGAACGCTCAGCGCAAGACCATTGTAGACAACGCTCAGTCTCTGCAGCACCGTATAGGAGATCTTCCGGGCGGAAAGAGCGGCAAGAAACCGGTCCTGCTCCCGCCCGATGGCCTTTTCTGCCGATTGAGCGGCCGTCGTCGTCAGCCATCCACTGGAACCTGCGTCCGGCACCCGGTCGACAAGGGGCTCTCCTTTGAGACGGACAATGACATCCTGCGATGATTGCAGCGATCCGACACGCGCAAGAAACGCCGTATCAATACCGGCAGGAACCGCCGCTCCCCGTACCGGCACGGCAGAAACCATGCAGGCCGACACCAGCATCGCCGCCAGCAGTACCCTTAATCCACGTTGCAACCATCCTCTCATTCTCTTCCTCCTGCGCGCCGTCACGGACCGAAGCAACATGGACGGCAGTCATTCTTATGTTGGGTATACTGCTGATACTTCCTGCGGTCAAGACAGGCAAACAGCAATGATCCCGCCGTTCGTTCTTCCTTTCTTTGATGACAGCGCAGCCACCAGCTTCACTATGTTCTCTACATTACTTTCCCTGTATTTCGTGCATGGAGCGGGGTTTGCCGAAGCTGTAACGGATGACCTTCCTGGGACAGGTATCGACACAGGTGCCGCAGAGGATACATTCGCTGTTCTCCATATGCTGACTCGCGACCATTGCATGAACATCAAGACTCATCGGGCACGCAGCGGTGCAGGCATTGCATGCGACACAGGCAGAACTGTCGGCCTGCAGCTGGACTGCAGGAAGATGCAATACATTGCGGATTCCTCTGCCGATCATCATGAACGGTGCCATCCAGCAGGCATGATGGCACATTGCACGCTTGCCTGCAGCGAGCGACAACACAAAAAATACCGCGAGGACCAGGAAGTACATGTAGTAGGACCCCGCACCGTCCGCCGTTGTCAGTGAGACGCCGTGTGCAGTCTGGTACGTGAAATTGACGTGCTGGATACCGCCCGCTCTCAGAGCGGTGAGAACGACAACCGTCATCCACGGGATCCAGACCAGCCACCGCGTCCAGTTGAAGCGGTTGTCCGCCCTCCTGTTCTGCACGGGAAACAGCGCCTCCTGAAGTCCGGCGCCGGGACAGATCCAGCTGCAATAGAGACGCCCGAGAACGATCGCGGTTACCAGCAGGAGAGCAAAGATCACCATGCTGCCCGATGCCGTACGCTCGCCGGCGCCCATGATAATGAGATAAGGAGAGAGATAGTAGAAGGTAATGGGAAACAGGACGAAAGAAATCAACAGAAAAAGTTTTCGAACATTCTGACGCACGTGCCGGTGAGATACAGGTATACTCATGGAGCACCTCCGTTAAGCAGTATAACGGCGACAAAACATGACACAAGACAGAACTGCCTCTTGAAATCGACAGAATTCAGCCCCCGCCCGCCTGGTTGAATGGATATACCATCTATCTTGTGTATACTATTGAAACGTGGCACCGGTATTTTTATGCTTGCAGAGAATGCCGGCCGTTGCGGATCTTCGAGCTGTCCGGCCTTCGGGGCAAACCCCATGGCAGCCAGCCTGCAGGGTACGGCGGGAAACGGCCGCACCTTCCATGATGGAAAGGAGAAAACATGAACGAACACGCGAAAGACCGGGCAGCAGATTTCTGCCGTCCGTCAGCAGTGGCAGGTAACACGTGCACCGGAGAACAGAAGCCTTTCAAACTGACGTATGCAACCATGTTTGATTCTCCGCCGGAGTTGCACCAGAGATTCGAAGAAGCGCTCAAGCAGCTGCACCATGACCTTGGAGCATCCTACCCCATGCTGTGGGGCGGTCAGTCTCACGAGGCAGCGGAGCGTTTTTCCGATTGTTCACCGACCGATGGGACAGTTCTCGGTTACTTTCAGAAGGGAACAGCGCAGGACGCCCAGCAGGCACTTGCCGCTGCACGTGCCGCAGCACCGGCATGGGGAGCGACGCCGTGGAAAGAACGCGTCCGCATCATGCGTGCCGCGGCCGACCTTCTTGAGGAACGTCTCTTCACGCTGGGAGCAATCCTGTCGCTCGAAGTCGGCAAGAACCGCATGGAAAGTCTGGGTGACGGCGCAGAAGCAGTCGAGACGATCCGCTACGCCTGCAACCGGATGGAACAGTGCAACGGCATGGTCCAGCAGATGGGATCCGATCCGCTGCGCGGCTATACCAGCACAAACGTTTCCGTCCTCCGGCCGTACGGCGTCTGGGTCATCATCAGCCCCTTCAACTTCCCGGCGTCGCTCACGGGCGGGCCTGCAGGAGTCGCACTTGTTGCAGGCAACGCCATCGTTATCAAACCTGCGACCGACACGCCATGGGGACCCTGGTTCATCGCCAAGACGTTCCTGGATGCAGGCGTTCCGGCAGGCGTCGTCAACTTTGTGACGGGTCCTGGCTCAACTCTCGGGCAAGCACTCACCGACAGTCCGCAGGTCGACGGGCTCACGTTTACGGGATCCTATGACGTCGGGATGGGCATCTACCGTTCCTTCGCGAATGGCAGATATCCCAGACCACTCATCCTTGAAATGGGCGGGAAGAACGCCACGATCGTCTCGCGTCATGCAAACCTCGACGATGCTGCGATAGGGATCGTGCGCAGCGCCTTCGGACTGCAGGGGCAGAAATGTTCAGCCTGCTCCCGGGTCTTCGTCGAAGACGACGTTTACGACGAACTTCTGAAGAAGATCGTAGCCAGGACCGCAGAGGTGGTCATCGGCGACCCTGTCGAAGCGTCTGTCGCCTGCGGCCCTGTCATCAACAGCAAAGCGCAGCAGAACTTCATTGCCTACTGCAAAGAGCTTCAGTCCACCGGCAGGATTCTCTGCGGAGGCAAAATTCTGACCGGCGGGTCATATGAACATGGTTTCTTCTGCGCTCCGACCGTCGTGGCGGATGTCCCGTTCACCAACCCGCTCTGGAGCAAAGAGATGTTCCTGCCGATCACCATGGTCGGACGCGTGTCGTCCCTTGACGAAGCCATGGAGATCACCAACAGCGTGGATTACGGATTGACTGCCGGTTTCTACGGGAGCAAGGAGGAAAACAGCTGGTTCTTTGATCACATTCAGGCAGGCGTTACCTATGCCAACCGTCCACAGGGAGCGACGACCGGCGCCTGGCCCGGATTCCAGCCATTCGGTGGATGGAAGGGCTCCGGTTCCACCGGCAAGAACGCCGGCGGTATCTATTACCTTCCACTGTACATGCACGAACAGATTCAGGTGACGGTCGAACAGGACTGATCGAACCTGAAGTAAGTGGGTAACAAGCGGGACTGACGCAATAACAGATCGGCCCCGCTTGTACATTTTTCGATCCGATTGCTCTCCTGTGGCTTCAGCGCCCGGTGTTTACATTTTCAGATACTGCGCCAGAACAAACCGGTCGGACCATGGCGCACAACCATCAGGACACGGTGGAAAACGGCTGCGCCTTCCCCTCTCTGGCGATGAACTATCCGCCGGCCCGGACCTCCTGTTTGAAGATCCGCCGCCGCATGAAACGTTACTTGAATGTTACAATAGTCATGGTAACGCAGAACATTTTTGAAACACGCCGCATCGCCGACCAGGTAGCGTTCCTGCACGAAGAACATATCATGGAACAGGGAATGCGCCGCCATCGGTCGGCGTTCCCTGCCGGGAGGAATCATGCTGAGCATTGAAGAAGCACTGAAGACAGTACTGACGTACGGAAAACCGCTGGCCCCCGTGACCATGCCGCTGGATGACGCAGCCGGCCTGGTCCTTGCGCAGGATGTTGCGGCGCGGGGCAATGTTCCACCATTTGCCAATTCAGCCATGGACGGCTTTGCCGTGCGTGCGGCCGATATTGAGCATGCTTCCGCGGCAACGCCGGTCCGCCTGCATATCCTTGAGGATGTCCCGGCCGGCCATACCGCCACGCAGCCGGTCCTTCCCGGAACCGCCATCCGCATTATGACGGGCGCACCCCTCCCCGATGGTTCCGACACCGTCGTGCATGTGGAGGTGACGCGCACCGAGGGCAATGACGTCTTGATCCTCCTGGCCCTCAAGAACGGCGTCAACGTGCGCCAGGCAGGTGAAGACATGCAGAACGGCAGCGTCGTCCTGCAGGCCGGGACCGTCTTGCACCCCGGCGAGGTCGGCGTGTGTGCCGCTGCCGGTTATGATACGGTCGTGGCATATCCCCGCGTCCACGTCGCCATTCTGACGACGGGCAGCGAGCTCGTCGACGTTATCGAACCGCTGACGCCCGGTCACATCCGGGACGCCAATGCACATTCCCTGCGGGCACAGGTGTCCGCCATGGGAGCAGAGCCGCAGGTCTTCGCACGAGTCCCGGACACGCGCGCCGCCGTCCGGGCTGCGCTGGAACGGGCGCTCGCGTCCGCCGATCTCGTCCTCACCAACGGAGGCATCTCTGTCGGCGATTACGACTTCGTCAAAGAAGTCCTGGAAGAGATAGGCGCACAACTTATCTTCTGGCGTGTCAAACAGAAACCAGGCAAGCCCATGGCGCTCTGGACGCTTGGAGCAAAACGCATCATCGGGCTTCCCGGCAACCCCGTGTCCTGTATGGTATGCACCGAGGAGTACGTACGCCCGCTCGTGCGGCGTATGATGGGCTACCAGCTGCTCTTCCGGCCCACCCACATCGCGCTGCTGGAGAAAGCCTACAGCAAGGGGGCCGATACCGGTCGCGCTCACCTTGTCCGTGTCCGCCTGCGCAAGAATGAGGACATCCTCTACGCAAGTCTGAATGGCCCGCAGGGATCCGGAATCCTCACATCGATGGTCCTTGCCGAAGGTATCGCCGTCATCCCGGAAGACGTCGCCGGGCTGGAAGCCGGCGCTGCGGTACAGGTTCAGCTGACCGGCCTCCCGGAGGATCACTGATGCAGGACCGGTTTGGCCGGACCATCGACTACATCAGGATCTCCGTCACCGACCGCTGCAACCTGCGGTGCCGGTACTGCATGCCAGAAGAGGGCGTGCCGCTGCTGGAGCACAGGGACATCCTGTCCTTTGAGGAGATCACAACATTCATGCGTGTCGCCGTATCGGAAGGCATCGTCAAGGTGCGTCTGACCGGCGGCGAACCGCTGCACCGCCAGGGCATCACCGACCTTGTCCACATGCTGCTGGACATCCCCGGCCTGCAGGATCTGTCGCTCACCACCAACGGCATCCTGCTGCCTCAGTTTGCCATGCGGCTGAAGGAAGCGGGACTCAGACGCATCAACATAGGACTGCCATCGCTCAACGCTGCGACATATGCCGCTCTTACGCGCAGGGGGAAGCTGAGCGATGCGCTTGCCGGTCTTCAGGCAGCCCTCGACGCCGGATTCAGCCCCGTCAAGCTGAATGTCGTCGTCCTGCGCGGCGTCAACGATGATCTGGCGCCGTATCTCGACCTCACCAGACGCCTGCCGGTCGAGGTCCGCTTTATCGAATACATGCCCATCGGACCGCTTGGCGAAGACCATTACCTGGTCCCTGCGGCCGAACTGCGGCACAGTCTGGAAGCGCTGACCCCGCTGGAACCAGCTGACAAACCCAGAGGAAACGGCCCCGCTCAGCAGTATTTCCGTATCCCGGGAGCTCCCGGGACCGTCGCCGTCATCGCGCCCGTCACAGAACATTTCTGCGCCACGTGCAACCGCCTGCGCCTTCTGGCCGACGGTCATCTGCGGCTCTGCCTGTTCAGCATCGACGAGATCGACCTTAAACCGGCCCTGCGCCCGGCTGTCAATGAGGAAGCCCTGCACGCGCTCCTGCACCGTGCCATGCAGGAAAAACCGCGCTGCATGCCCGACACCGTCCGCGACTATGGTCGGGCGATGGGAAGCATAGGAGGATGAAATGACAGATATAGAACTGACACACCTCGACGACCAGGGCCGGGCCCGCATGGTCGACGTCGGTGACAAACCCGTCACCGTCCGCGAGGCGGTCGCCCGCTGCCGTGTGTTGCTTGCCCCCGCCACGTTTGAGCTCGTCAAGGCCGGCAACATCAGGAAAGGCGATGTCCTGACCGTCGCCCAGATCGCGGGTATCCAGGCCGCAAAACGCACCTGGGAACTGATCCCTCTGTGCCATCCCATCGGCATGACCTTTGCCGGCGTCGTCCTGACGCTCAATGAAGCGGATCACAGCGTCGACATCGAAGCGACGACCCGCACCAAAGCAGAGACGGGGATCGAGATGGAGGCGCTGGTCGCCGCATCGACCGCCGCCCTCACCGTCTATGACATGTGCAAAGCTGCTGAACGCGGCATCCGCATTACCGACCTGCGCCTTGTTCGCAAGAGCGGCGGCCGGTCGGGTACCTGGGAGGGAGCATGAATCATCCTGTTGTCACCTCTGTCAATATTTCTGAGCACAGGGGAACGCGCAAGCATCCGCTGGAAGGGTCAGCCGTCCTGACGCCGCTCGGCCTGCAGGGGGACGCCCACGCCGGCGACTGGCATCGTCAGATCAGCCTGCTGGCCCAGGAAAGCATCGACAAGATGCAGGGACGTGGGCTTGTGCTGCACCCCGGCGATTTCGCCGAGAACATCACGACACACGATCTCGACCTCATGACGCTGCCCGTTGGAACGCGCATCCAGATCGGCAACACGGTCGTCCTTGAGGTCACTCAGATCGGCAAAGACCGAGGTTTTCTTGTTGAAGAAATAGTCGATCAGCTCTGGCGTCAGCACTGGGTCGTTGGTCGTGAAGAACCGACGGTGCGGTATCTGGATATTGGCCAGCTTGGTTTCTATAAAG
>CAZEWU010000048.1:3885-7593 GCA_964516155.1 uncultured Caldisericota bacterium | reverse complement strand
GCTGAAGATAAAGGACTCGCCGTCGGCGTCCCGCTCTCTCAGGAGCGCGACGGTGCGCAGACCTATCTTCCTCCGCTCACTGCAGACAGGAACGTCTTTGTCTTTCAAGGTAAACTCAAAGGTATACAGGTACTGCTCACCCATGCCGTTTGGGAACCAGAGGCGGACATCCTGCAGGGAGAAGGTCCCCTCAAATTGGAGTTCATCCCCGGCACGCCTGACAGGAAACTCGCCCACAAGCGCATCGCCCACTTTTACTGCTACCCTGAAGTTCTCAGGGTCGCCAAGATCGACACCGGGGGCCACGGAGCCTGAGACCCGTACCTTCCCCGCCCTGCCATCCCGCCCTTCCAGAGACGCCGTGCACCAGGTCAACCGCGCTTTGCTGTAGGACTCGAGGACAACGGGCCTCCAGATCCCCGATGCCGGCAGACGGATACCCCAATCCCAGCCATAGGAATACTGAGCCTTCCGGATATAGGCCCGTATCGACTCGTCTGTTGCTCCACGCCTGCCATAGACGTGTTCGAGATTCGCCGCTTCCCGTACCGGAGACTTGATATGTACCCGCAGGATGTTTTTGCCCTTCCTGAGCATCCCCCTGACGTCAAACCGGTACTCCAGGAACATGTCGTCCGTCCTGCCAAGGTACCTTCCGTTGAGCTGAATATCCGCCAGCGTGTCGATGCCTTCAAATACAAGTTCCACGTTCTCTTCTCCCGGCACTTCATCCAGTTCAAATTCTTTGACGTACGTCCATGCCTTCTGTTCCAGATCGCGCAGAACCGTCTCGTTCCTGCCGATATACGGATGCGGCACCAGCCCCAGCTGGACAAGATCCCCCTGGACCGTTCCGGGCACGTTCCCGGTGAAGGCATAGTGACCTTCATCATCGCTTATCTTCCACTTCCCTGTCAGATTCACGATCAACTCGATCGCCTCGTTGGAACCCTCTCGATCCGCTCTACCTGTACCATCGCAACACCCGCCCCGGCCCGGCAGAGCTCACCTCGATTTTCCGTCAGGATCCCTGCTTCTTCTGGCACCAGCATGCAACAGAGTGACCGGGCTCGACTTCCACCAACGATGGTGATTTGCTGCAATTTTTCTCTTTGCCGTCCAGAGGGCACCTGTCATAGTAGACACAGCCACTGGGAAGACCTGGCTGCTTCACGTTCGGGTTCGTCGCTTCTATCTCACTGCATTCCCATTTCGTGCCCAACCGTGGAACACAGGCCATAAGCATTTTCGTGTACGGATGCAGCGGATGGCGGTAGACCTGCTCCGTCGGCCCCATCTCTACAACGCACCCTCTGTAGAGGATCACCGACTTCTGACTTATGTAGTAGCCCAGAGAGAGGTCGTGTGTAATAAAGAGAATAGACAACCCACGAGATTTAAGCTCGGCCAGCAGGTTGAGAACACCGACTCGGGTGGATGCATCGAGCATGCTGATGATCTCATCCGCCACGAGAAACTGAACATCGAGCAGAAGGGCGCGCGCAATGAGAAAACGCTGCAGCTGCCCACCGCTCAGCTGGTGGGGAAATTTGTTCAGGACCTCGTCGGGGTTCAGACCGACAGCCCTCATCGAACTGTCGATCTTCTCGTTCCATTCGTGACTATCGATCTTGGGAAAGAACTCTTCTCTGATCGTTCTGAAAATCCGATCGGCCTTGAAGATGGGGTTATAGGAACTGAATGGGTCCTGAAAGACCCCCTGGACGTGCCGATAATATTCCTTGCGTGCACGCCCGTTCAGACGTGAAACATCAGCTCCATTGAAACGAATTGCCCCGGAGCTGATCGAGGTGAGATGCAAGATCATCTTCCCTATCGTGGTTTTCCCGCTTCCACTTTCGCCAATCAGTGACACAACCTCGCCGTCCTTCACATCGAAGCTGACGTCATTGACCGCAACGAGGCTTTTGCCCCCAAACGTCCCAACTTTGTAGATCTTTGACACCCCGTCAAGTGTAAGCATTTCCTCAGACACCCGCCTTCCAGCATGCGACAAAGTGATCTTTCTCCACTTCGATAAACGGTGGTTTCTCAAGACATTTCTCAAAGGCCAGGGGGCACCGTTCCCTGAACCGGCACCCAGTTGGAGGTACCAGCAGCAGCGGTGGCGACCCGGGAATGCCTGTCAGTTGTTTATCGACGTACCGCACACCGACTTCCGGAAGCGTTGAGATCAGCATCTTTGTGTATGGATGCTGCGAAGAGTGAACGATGACGTCGGTAGGGGCTTTCTCTGCCAATTGTCCTGCGTACATGATCAGAATATTGTCGGCGATCTGGTACAGGACTGAGATATCATGAGTAATAACGATCACGCTGTTACAATACCCGCGATCCCGGAACTGGACCAGCATCTCGGAAACCGCTTTCTGACTGGACACATCAAGAGCCGAGGTAATTTCGTCCGCGACAAGCAGGGATGGGTTGAGCAGAGTCGACAGGACCATCACCATCCTCTGCTTCATGCCCCCGGAAAGCTCGATGGGATACATATTCAGCACGTCGTAGGGCAGTCTGACCAGGTCGAGCCGCCTCTTCAATTCGGGCAGGAAAGCTGCATAACTCTCGTTCTTCGACTTGAGCAAATCAGCTACCTCCATCCCGATCTTACGTGTCGGATTCAACGCATTCATAGCATATTGCGGGATGATGGAGACCTTCTTGAACCGGAACTCGTTCATTCTCTCCATATCGCTGATCGGCAGCTCCTTGTTGTCGAGCGTCACCCTTCCCTTGATCAGTTTCATAGGAGGATGCAAGAAGATCAGGCTTTGGCCGAGCGTGCTTTTCCCGCAGCCCGATTCACCGGCCAGTCCCATGATTTCTCCATCCGCGATGTCAAAAGTTGTGCCCTCCAGCGCATGGACGTCTCCTCTTAAAGTCTGGTAATAGACGGTGAGGCCTTCCACATTCAGACTCATATCCTCACATCTCCCTGAGTTTCGGGTTGAAAACTTCGTCCAGCCCGACGTTGGTGATATACAGACTTCCCACGATAGCTGTGATCGCGAGGCCTGGTGGAATGAACCACCACCACATGTGAAGCATGATAGCGCTATAGGTCGTAGCGTTGTTCATCATGAGACCCAGCGACATGCCCTCCGTTGGGCCCAGGCCGATGAAATCCAGTGTGGCAGCCGTCAGGATCGCCCCGCCAAACTGAAGGATGAACGTCAGCAGCAAATAGGACATCATGTTTGGAGCTATCTCCGTGAAAATGATTTTAAATGGTTTCATACCACTCAGGCGGGCCAGATCAACAAAATCTCTGGAACGCAATGAGAAGGTCTGAGCACGGATGGCGCGAGCTGCCCAGGGCCATGAGAAGAGCGCGATGTAGACACTCTCGAACATCAGTCCCCGCACCTCAAGATAGGCCGCTACGATCAGAAGAACAACCAATGATGGAACGACCAGAACAATGTTGGTCAGCATGTTGAGTATCTCATCCACAATGCCGCCGCGATATCCGGCCGTGAAACCGATGAGGATACCGATCAGGGTCCCCAGCCCGCCGCCCACGATGCCTACGAGAAACGTTGACCTGAGGCCGTACACGAACTGGGTAAAAACATCCTCTCCAAAACTCGTCGTGCCGAACCAGAACTCAGACGATGGCTTCTGAGCACCCGGAGCCACATAGTCTCGTGGCTTGTATTTCGTGAGGAGCGGGCCCACCAGTGCGAT
>CAZEWU010000048.1:0-3875 GCA_964516155.1 uncultured Caldisericota bacterium | reverse complement strand
AACACGACCGCCACGCCGATCTGGAGCTTGACGTTCCGACGCATAAAGTAAAACGCTTCGTTCTGCTTCCTGGATTGTGCCATGGCGCTCTACCCCTCCCCCTGCATCCCGACGCGCGTTCGAGGATCCACAAGGACATACACGAGATCGATCAGAAAGTTGGCAAGCAAGACGCCGATAATGATAAAGAGACAGGACCCCTGGAGCAGGAAGTAGTCATGGTTCTGAATCGCCTGAAGGATCATGTAGCCGATCCCGGGATATGAAAACACTATTTCGGTCGCGAGAGCCCCCCCGACAATAGCGCCCAGTTGCAGCGCCAACCCGGTGATCTGGGGAAGCAGCGCGTTGTGATATGCATAGCTCCGGACCAGCTTCCTTGGCGCCCCCAGCGCTTCGAGATAGTGTGAGTAGTCTGCTTCAAGTTCGTAGATGATCATGTTCCGCATCCCGATCGCCCAGCCGCCAAACTGTACGATGAACAGAGAGGCGAAGGGGAGAATCCAGTGCTGCAGGAGACTCCAGACGAACGACCAGGAAAGACTTGGCATCATGGCATTGCTGTACGCCCCCGAAAAGGGCAGAAGGTGCAGCTTGACTCCAAACAACCAGGCCAGCAGCATCCCGAGCCACATATAGGGAGTCGCCTGAAGGATATACGCCAGCGGCGATACCGTGTTGTCGAGCCACTTTGATCGCGCTGCATAGGCGCCGAATTTGTTGCCGGCCAGCCAGCTCAGCAGGATCGCCGGCAGAAGGAGCAGGATATCATAGGGGACGGCCCGCATGATAATCTTGAGTACCGGCTGCGGGAACATCCATATGCTGGTCCCAAAATCCCCATGGAACAACGCAACCCAGAAGTTGAGATACTGCCGCCAGACAGGCACGTTGAGCCCAAATGCTTTCATGTAATAGGAGTAGATGAGCTTGGCAGATTCGGCCTTCAGGCCGGCTCTCGCGATCAGGATCTCAACGGGGTTGCCCGGCATAAAACGTGGGATGGCCCAATCGACAGTCACTGCGAGGATAAACGTAATGGCATAAATGAGCAGTTTTCTTCCGAAATATCGTCGCATTACCGCTCCTTCCCTTGACAGAAGACTTGAAACACGAAGCGCCCCCTCCTCCTCAGGTGGCAGGAGGGGGCGCTGAGTACATTAGCTGTTACGGTTGTTTTACAGCCTTCAATTGAGTAAGCATAAGGATAGCGGTCATGTTCCAGTAGCCATTCCAGGTAACGGGCAGATCGTGATTGGAGCCTGTTGCTGAAGAAGGCCAATTCGTCCAGTACCTGGTACTCATCTGAGACCACATGCCATTATACCAAAGCGGGATCATGGGCAGATTCGTGAGCTGGATCGTCTGGAGCTTCGAGATAACAGCCTTCATGGCTGCCAGATCAGTGGTCTTCGTCTTATCCAGCTGCGTCACCAGAGCAAAGGCAGTCTTGTTGTTATACCTGCCATAGTTGCCGCCCTGTGTGGTCGGGATGTCTTTGAGCTGGTCATAGAAGATGAAGTGATAGTACGTCCACGGTGAGTTGCTTACGTTAGCCTGGTTGTCAATGGCCAGGTCAAACGTCCCCTTCAGACGGGCATCCAGGTAGCCGTTGTAATCGGGGTAGCTGGCCACTATTCTGAGTCCTACGGCCTGGGCGCTCCTGGAGATCATCTGCGCAGCGGCCATCCAGTCAGACCATCCATTGGGTACGATAAGCTTCAGTGCAAGCTTGGTGCCATTCTTGTTCTCGACATATCCATCATGGTTGACATCTTTGTAGCCAGCGGCGGCAAGGACCTGTTTGGCTTTGGCAGGATTGTACGTGATGCCCAGTTTCTTGACAACAGCCTGGTCGACGTACTTGCTCCACATGGGGAGAAGGCCTGTCGGGTTGGCAGCGCTGACCATGTTGTTGTAATCCCTCGAGACAATGTCGGCTACGTTGATTCCATAGGCAAGTGCCTTCCGGAATGCAATGTCATTCATGGGCTTCTTCTGGAGATTGATATCCAGCCATGCAGTGTTGGCGGCGATATGATATGGAGCGCCCGCATAGTACGTGTGAAGTGCGTAACCGCCTGTCAGCAATGTGGAGATTCCCGGAAGATAGTTGTTGTTCAGATCTTCCTGTCCCTGGAGCACCAAACCCAGCGAGTTCTCATTGCTGGTGTTGACAAGGTCAATGATGTACTTGGGAACAACCGACAGCCTGAGCGCCTTGATGGCCCACCAGTTGGTGTTCTTCTCCCAGACCATCTTGGTCTGATCGTATGTATTGTACAGATAGGCGCCTGATCCGACAGGTTTGTCATTGGCTCCTGTTGCAACATCGGTCAGACTCTTGGCTGACCAGATATGCTGAGGAACGATTGGAAGGTTGTACAGATAGTTGTCCCATTCCTGATAGAGAGGAGTTTTGAACTTGAAGTCCAGGGTGGTGGCGTTGACCTTGGTGATCGACGTAAGCCAGCTCCACAGGCTGCTGAAGTTGAGTGTCGTTTTCTTGCCAAGCTCAATGGTGAACTTGACGTCGTCGACAGTCAAGTCTTTGCCGTCAGACCACGTCAAACCTGAGCGGAGGACCAGCCTGTACGTGGTACTGTTCGTCCACTTTCCACTGCTGGCGAGCCAGGGCGTGAACTTCGCTGTCAGGGGATCATACAGGAATAGCGTTTCGTAGCATAGACCAATTGTTCCCGTCGCATAGTTTCCCGTCATAAAGGGGTTCCAGTTCGACGGCGGACCCCACTGTTTTCCACCGGTGTAAAGAGTCTCCGAACGCGGGAATTCAGTAGGCGCCGTAGCAGCAAGAGCAGGAGTAAGTCCAATAAGTCCGGCAAACAACGCAACGAGCAACAGAATAACCACTATCTTGTTCATTCTGTTCATCTTATTCCCTCCTGAGGAATCTTTCTCAAAAACAACCCATTCTTCATCTGTTACAACAGCAGAATCGTCGGCAACAACCCCCGATCTTTTTTCACCTCCTTTCGCCTCCGATTGATTCATTTCTTTCAAGGTATTAGCATTAACCAAAATAATGTCAAGAGTCACAAGAACTTAGCAAAACATCACATGAAAAGTACGGTATAAAGAGGCTGATACCAGCGTTGAGAGTTATGCGACGGCAAAGACAGGAGAGGAAACGCCCGATACGGGCAAAAGATCAGAGATTTATCCGGAGAGGATGGGAAGGTCCTCAGGTACAATCGTCCGGCGGACGCTGACGCCGGACGGTCAACGAGATGATGAGCAAGCTGATATTTTGAATGGAGAGCGCTTTGCTAATGCTTCCGGGTTCGGGCGCCGAGCCTGCGCCATGTTCTAACCGGCCAGCCGGACGAGGGTATGCTCCGTCACGGCGAACACGGTCGACCCCAGGGAAACGATGGTCCGGACATCAATGTCCGGCAGGTCTGCGTTAAGACGCAGAAAGGTCCTCCCTGCATCATGCGAGACAGCGGCACCGCCCAATTCAGTACCGGCGTACACCGTTCCGTCAGCGGTGACCATGATCGTGTTGATCGTTCCGCAGACCGATGGGAACAATGAAAGACCGTTGCCGCACCGCGTCCACATCACCCCGCGATCAGGAGAACGGTAGAACCGGCTGTCTGTCGTCCCGGCATAAACAGCGCCGCGGCTTCCGTCCGCCGCCAGACTGTTAATCCAGTCGGTCCCGACGGCACCATTCAGGGGATTCCAGCGTTTGCCGTTATTTGTCGTACGATAGATCCCTCTCCCGGTCAATGCAAGAAGAATCGTCCCGGGATGCCGGCTGTCCACTACCATGGAAGCGACCTCGATACTGAGTGCAGAAGAGGTCGAGGACGATGCCGCCGTCAGCCCGATGTTCCGGGTCGTCCACGTGG
>CAZEWU010000047.1:0-7871 GCA_964516155.1 uncultured Caldisericota bacterium | reverse complement strand
TCCGTCATATCGGGAGTCCTCAGTTTGAGGTTACTGTAGGCCATAAGCAGCGGGTTCTGCGCCTGGGCGGCGCAGACTGCTTTGTGATTGCGTAGTTTGAGGTCGGCAAGGAACGTATTATCCGTTGCGAGAGAACAGCATTTAAGAAACGCAAGCCGGGCTTCGTCCGTGCGGTGCAGGGCATTCAGCGTGCTCGCGTGAACAACGTAGCAGAGAGGACTGGCCGGATCGATATTGAGGGCGTACCGGCTCTCAATGAGAGCTTCACCGGGTTTGTTGCGCAGGTAGTACCCGAGGGCGATGGTCAGCTGCACGCGCAGGCTCTTCGACGATGTGGAAAGGGATGCCTCCAGCGCTGATTTGAGCGCATCCTGCGGCCTGTCCAGCAGGATGTACAGATAAGTCTTGGCTACGCTCACGAGACCGTCGCGTGGATTGCGCTCGAACATCGCTTCGTACAGATTCAGTTTTTCGTTCAAGCTTTCCTGTTGTGTCATCGCCTCACCTCTCTGCTCATTATTGCTGTGACTGTCGTTTTGTCAAAATACCAGCGAACTGCAACGTGTTCGCTGGTATTTTGAGGACGTTCGCTGCCTAGAAAGCCTTTGCGACGATAGCCCACCCCCAGTTGACGATTGCTCCGAGCGCCAGTGCAAGAACGATCTCTCCTACGCTGACCAGAGCGGCACGCAATTTTCCGAATTCACGCCGTAACGCGGCGATCGTACTGACGCAGGGGATGTACAGCATGACAATGAGCGCAAAGACATACATCTGCCGGGCGCTCATGACCAGGGCAAGATTTTGCGTATGCATGAGCGCTGCAAGCATGATCAGCGCCAGCTCCTTGCGCAGGATACCAAAGATCAGGACGACGAGCGTGATGGGCGGAAGACCGAGGAATCCATGAGTAAAGGGGGCCGCCCAGTTTGTGATCGCGGTGAGCCAGCCGAGTTTCTGGACGGCATAGAGGACAACTGACCCGCCGACGATGATGGGAAAGGCGAATTTTACAAAGTCCTTCAGCCGGAACCATGTCTGTTTCATGGTGATACGGAGAGGCGGCCACTTCAGTTTGGGCATCTCCATGATGAGGCCGGGATTGGTCCCCGGGATGAACCGGTTCAGGGTCCTTCCGACGATGAAGATGATGAGGAGACTGATGACATACAGAGACAGGGCCGGCCAGAATCCCATGAAAGCCCCCACCAGGCCGAGGATGACGATCGTGCGCGCCGAACAGGGCACGAGCGTCGCCAGGACCCCTGTGATGAACCGGTCGCGGTCACGCTCCATGATGCGTGTTCCAAGAACGGCCGGGACGTTGCAGCCAAACCCGAGGATGAGCGGCATGAACGCTTTGCCGTGCAGTCCCATGCGGTGCATGATGCTGTCGGTGAGGAACGCCATGCGGGCCAGGTAGCCGGAGTTTTCCAGGAAGGCCAGAATGATATAGAAAGGAACGATATAGGGAAGCGCCACGGAAACGCCTGCCAGGACGCCCTGGATGAGACCGTTCCACAGGAAATCGCGCAGCCATGAGACAATGGGAAGATGCATGAAGCCAGTCTGCATCCATGCAGACAGGCGGTCGAGCCCGGCCGAGGCTTTTCCCCCGATGATGAAGATGATGCCGAAGACGGCGAACATGGCGATGACCAGGACGATCCATCCGAAGAAATGGTGAAGGAGAACACGGTCCAGACGATCTCCTCCTGTTTCTTCTCCCCGTTTTGGTTTGTGGACTGCAGCCGCAGTGAAGCGGGCGCACGTGCTGTAACGTTCCGCCGCAATAATCCCTGCGCCGGTTTCGCCGTGTATCTGCTCCAGCTGACCGGAAAGCTCCGAAGCCAGCGTTGTGAGCCTTGTATAATCAACGCACTGGCGTGTGACCTCCGTGTCATGCTCCAGCAGCTTGATCGCTATGAAACGTGCCGGGTAGTGTGCCAGCTTGGCAGGCAGGGGTATTCTGCCGACTTCTTCCGACAGGGAGGTCAGAGCGGCCTCGACCTCTTTTCCGTAATGGATGAGATTTGCGGGCTGTTTGCCGGCGACCGAGAGACAGGCATCGATGAGCGTGTCCAGTCCCTTTCCGGCTGCGCCGGACGTGCGGACCACGGGAACGCCCAGCAGTTCGGAGAGCTTCTGTTCGTCGATGGACAGCCCTTCTTTCATCGCCAGGTCTATCAGGTTCAGGGCCACGACCAGGGGTGCACCCAGTTCCCGCAGCTGCAGTGTAAAATACAGATTGCGTTCAAGAACGGTCGCATCGACGACATTAATGACGACGTCGGGGTGTGCCTCGGCAATGAATTCACGGCTGACGATTTCTTCCTGAGAGTACGTGGACAGAGAATAGATGCCGGGCAGGTCCACGACGCGGATATGCTTGCCCTTGTAGTCGAATGAGCCCTCCGCAAGCTCGACGGTCTTGCCCGGCCAGTTACCGATGATCTGGTTCATCCCTGTCAGGGCGTTGAAGATGACGGACTTGCCCACATTGGCATTGCCGGCCAGGCCGATTGTGAGATCAAAGCGCTCCCCACGCATGGCGCGGGGCGTTACCTCACAGCATTCGGCCATCAGTGCGCCTCCGGGGTGACAAGCACGCGGGAGGCAACGCCGCGTCCCAGTGCGACGCAGGCGCCATGTGCCTGAACCTCGACCGGACCGCCGCTCTGGCGGTTGCAGATGACGACCGTTGAACCCTGGACGAGCCCCATGTCTTCCAGGCGCCTCCGGACGGTCTGGCCGCCGCGAATCCAGCAGACACGGTATGGCTTCCCAGTGTCGGCGTGCACAAGGGTGACAGCTCCAAGCCCAACGAGGCGGGCAACCAGTTCCATGCGCTTTTCAAGATCAGCCGTGGCGGCGTCCGGGATAACATGTTCCAGATGACATGCTTCCTTGTGTGCCGCATCAGGATGGAGCCCCAGCATGCACAGGACGCGTTCTGCCAGTTGATGACGGCGGACAATGCGCCTGCCGACGCCCCGGCCTTTTTTGGTGAGACGGATGTTTGTGCCGTCGACGGTAACACTGCCGGAGATGGCGAGATCTACCAGAAGGTCTGCCAGAGGTCTGCCGGCAAGATCCGGCTCCGCAGACAGGTTCTTCAGTGTTGGAGGACGATGCCCCTGCTCCAGGCGACAGAGCGCTTCAAGACATTCCTCACGATCTTCTGACGTAACAGCTTCATTTTCGTCACTCACTTCTATCCTTTCTGACCGCTGCATACGGTCTGCCGGGCGACAATGCCCGGTCGGTCATGCTGACCCTCCCTTAAGGGCGGTCTGCCGGTGATCTTACCCGGCGTTCAATTGTTTGATAGCAGCCGCAAGAGCCGTGATAAGCTCCGGCGTCTCGACGGACTCCTCTCCCATGACTGCAGCAGCCGCGTCGCCTGCAAGTCCGTGAAGATACGCGCCCTGCGCCGCCGCCATGTCAGGTACGACACCACGTGCCAGCAATGACAGTATAATCCCTCCCAGGGCATCGCCCATCCCCGGCTTGGCCATTCCCGGATTTCCGGTGGTGTTGACGTACACGAAACCATCCGGAAGGACCGTCAGCGTACGATATCCTTTGAGGAGAACAATGGCGTTTGCTTCCGCCGCCAGGGTCCGGGCGGGATCCAGCGCACCGCCTTTTTCGATATCCTCCGGTACCAGATGGACGAGACGGGCGAATTCACCGGCATGTGGCGTCAGAATCGTCGGAGCTTCACGTTTCCACAGGACGTCCAGATGCCCGGCACAGGCGAACAGTGCATCGCCGTCCAGGATCAGAGGCTTCTTATAAGCCGCTGCGAACAGGAGGACGGCCTCGCAGGTCTGCGGGTCACGGCCGAGCCCCGGTCCGATGAGAGCGGCGGTACTGTCCATCGTCAATTCCAGGAGCTGCGGAAGTGCATTATCAGTGAGAAACGTATCGCCGGCCTTGCCATAAACGATGGGGCCGTCCACCTTGATGCGGATGATGTCTGCAATGCTCCCGGGAACAAGCAGACGGACGGTCCCGGTGCCGGTTGCGATCGCCGCCTGTGCCGCGAAGGCAGGAGCCCCCGTGTAAGCAGGCGACCCTGCGATGATGACCGCTTTACCATAACTTCCCTTGTGCATCGTGTGCGGTCTCGAAGGAAACTGCGGCGGTTCGGTGATCTGTGCATTGATCTCACTCTGGTCCAGCAGGATATTGGGGTAGATCAGTGGGTCGACGTGGATCTTGCCGGCGGCTTCAGCGCCGGTACCCATGTACAGGCCCAGCTTGGGAAGGCCGAAGGTGACGGTGTCGCTTGCATAGACCGGTACTCCCCATGCCGCTCCCGTGTCGGCATCTATGCCGGACGGGATATCAACGGCGATAATGGCATGAGCCTGGCTTTCATTGATGATCGCGATGACATCGGCGGCCGGTTCACTAAGGGTCCGGTTCAGACCGATACCGAAAAGCGCATCGATAATGATGGTATCCTCATCGATGGCGTCCCGCAACTGGTCGAGGCTGTTGCCATCGGTGATCTTGATGATAGTCTTCTCCGGCGCGATACGTTCCAGATAATCGTACTCTGTTTCTGCATCGTCACCAGGTTTTCCTCTGCCGGGAAGGACCCAGACAGTGACCGGGAACCCGTTGAGCAGAAGATCGCGGGCGGCGACAAACCCATCGCCGCCGTTGCCGCCTCCGCCGCAGAGCACGACATAATTCGGCCGCAGTCCCTTGGAAGTGCCGGTATCGGCGATTTCCTCGGCGCATTCAGCAACAGCCTGCCCCGCCCGTTCCATAAGAACGATGGAAGGCATGCCGTATTCGCGGAAGGTATGCTGCTCGATGCTGCGGATCTGGCTACGAGTCGCCACTCTCATAGGTGCTCCCGTATTCGTCTGCTGTCACAAGGGCTACGGCGACAGCATAATCACGCTCATGACTGATGGACAGCGTGCAGTTGAACCATGGAGTTCCACGGATCACAGGGAGGGGCGATCCTTCCGGCCCGGGAACGATCTCGATCTCGCGGAGCGGAGGCAGATCACGTTCCGGGAGAAGTTTGATGACAGCTTCTTTGGCCGCCCAGCGTCCGGCAAGATATTGCCAGCGGTCAGCGCGGCGGGAGGACGAAGACAGCTCTGAAGGCGCGTAGACCCGTTGCAGGAAGTGATCGCCGTAGCGTTCTCCCAGTGCACGGATGCGGCCGACAGCCACTATATCAACGCCCAACTGTTTCATACTATCAGTATAGTCCAGCTTCGGCAAAAGGAACGATGAATACGGGTGATTTCAGCGACGTCCGTGAAAAAGCAGCCATAGCATCAGAACGCCGCCGATGGTGATGAATGCTGTGCCGATGGCCGGGAGCTGCATCCGGCCTGGGCTGGCGCCGGAAGTGAGGATGACGCTGCCGGCGATGAGCAGCGCAGTGGCAAGGAGTGCTTCTGCAAGCTGCCGGAGCGCACGGCCGATCTCGGTTCCCGACTGTTCCAGCGACGGCTGGCGCACTTCCACAGAGAGCGTCCCGTGGCTGAGCTTCTTCAGCGTTTCGCTGGTATCCGACGGAAGAGAACGCAGTGTCGCTGCCAACTCTTTGAGCTCCTGCGCCAGAGCATGCAGACTGTGACGTTCCAGCACAAGATCGTGGGCGAACGGCGTTACGAGGGCCACCATGTTGAAGTCCGGGTCCAGTTCCCGGGCGACCCCTTCGACTGTCATGAGCGTCTTGATAAGAAGTGTGAATTCGGAAGGGACCCGGATATCATGCCGGGCGATGATGTCCATGGCATCCTGCAGGGCGTCGCTGAGTTTCAGCCGGGTCAGTGAAGTGACGTAGTAGCGGTCGATGTATTCTTCGAAATCATGTTTCAGGTTTTCGCGATCCGTACTGTCAGCTACCACACCGATGGACGTGAATGCGTCCAGGACTCCACCGGCGTCGCGGTTCGTCAACGCGATGAGAAGATCGGCGATGCGCTCGCGAGTCCTGCCGTACAGGCGTCCGGTCAATCCAAAATCGACAAAACCGACAGCATTATTCCTGCAGGCGAACAGGTTGCCCGGATGAGGATCTGCGTGAAAGAAACCGAAGGTGAAGATCATGCGCAGGTATGCGTTGGCCCCGTTGACTGCAATGATGTGTGGATCAAGTCCTGCCGTGCGGATGCCGCCGACGTCGGACATTTTGATCCCGTCGATGCGGCTGAGAGTCAGGATATGCCGGGAGGACAGGTCCGGGTAGACCCGCGGGATTATGACGGTAGCGTCTCCTTCAAAAAGGGAGCGCATCTTCTCGGTTGCAGCAGCCTCGTGGGTGAAATCAAGTTCGCTGAGGATCGAACGTCTGAACTCCTGCACGATACGCACGGGCGCATATTTCTGCGATTCCACGACACGTCGTTCCAGGAGCTGCGCCAGCCACTCCAGGATATCAAGGTCCTCCTGAACGGTGTGCTCGATGTCCGGGCGCTGCACCTTCACGATGACCGGCGTTCCATTCTGCAGGGTCGCCGCGTGCACCTGGGCAAGAGATGCGGCGGCAACAGGGGTAGGTTCCAACGTGGCAAAGAGTTCCTGCCACTGTCTGCCGGATTCTTTTGCCAGCTGCTGTTCCACCTGACTGAACGGGAAGGGCGGGACGCTGTCCTGCAGAAGAGAAAGTTCTCTGCACCAGGCGAGGGGCAGCAGATCCGTGCGTGTCGAGAGGATCTGTCCCAGTTTGACAAAGGTCGGTCCAAGTTCTTCCAGGGCCTTTCTCGCGCGTACGGGAGCGGGAATGCTGCTGATATCAGGCTTCTGTCTGCTCCGGTGGAACATTCCTGCCCCATGAGAACGCAAACGATCGGTGAAGAATCCAAAACCATTCCGGGCAAGCACGTCCAGGATTTCATGAACGCGTTGCATATTGCGCAGAACATGTCGTTGCTCAAATGGTTTCATATCCAGCCCCGCACCTGTCATGTTCAGTCTATGCCGGGCCGGCGTTAGGACAAGTCCGCGATTTTTCCTTTCATGCCGTTTTCTGTACAATAATGACAGTGACAGGAAAGGAGGCCGGTAATGGCCAGGAAGATTGCTGTTTTGCTGGACGAGCTCGTCAATGAGCACGAGTTCATTTATCCGTACTACCGGTTGCGGGAAGCTGGTTTTGAGACAGTCAGCGTCGCTGCTGAAAGCCGTATCTACAAGAGTAAATTCGGCGTCCCGTTTACCGCTGACAGGATTATCGGTGACGTTAAACCTGGTGAATTCGAAGGCGTGGTGGTGCCGGGCGGTTACGCCCCGGATCACTTGCGCCGGAACAAGGCAATGCTGTCGCTGGTCCGGGAGATGAACGACAAGGGCAAATTAGTCGCCCTGATCTGTCATGCCGGCTGGGTCGGCATCAGCGCGGGAGTCGTCCGCGGCCGTAAACTGACCAGCACGGCCAGCATCAGGGATGATATGGTCAATGCCGGGGCTGACTGGGTCGATCAGGCGGTCGTTGTGGACGGGAACCTTGTGACTTCGAGGGCTCCGGCGGACCTGCCGGATTTTCTGCAGGGAATCATCGGTGTCCTCACCGCCCAGAAATAGAAGGTTCCCCTGTTTTTCAGACAGCACCCCGTCAGAGCTCTGACGGGGTGCTGCAGTTATTGTGCCAGTTTTCCCTCGATCAGCAGGACGGCGCGCTTCAGATCCTCCATTCCACGCTTGTATCGTGTGATCGCTGTTGTCATGGAACAGGATCGTGCATGAGCGATGGCGGGCCATGTGCGTTCGCGCCAGAATCTGTCACGGATGATGGCCGCTTCCTGACGGTCGATCATTGAGAGTCCGATGGTGATATGACGGATGATCCTTTCCGTGGTGATATGCGGGTCTGTCATCGTTCCTCTTCAGGG
>CAZEWU010000046.1:0-7871 GCA_964516155.1 uncultured Caldisericota bacterium | reverse complement strand
GATGATCTTCCTGGCCTGTGCCTCCGCCCGGGCGTACGCCTGCTGCTTCTGCGCCGCCACCTTCGCGTCAAACTGCTTCCTGACTTCGGCCTGAGCCTGTTTTACGGCAGCGTCCTGAGCGGTCTGCAATTTCTGCAGCGCCTCCTGCAGCGAAGGAACGGCTTCTTTCTGCGCCCTGGAGATCCCGCTCACCATGTTTTTTGCCACGAACCCGTTCATAAGCTGGTTCACGGCATTGCCACTGACCTTCGGCCCGTATACTGCAAACGCCGTACTTCCGATGGCAAGGACAAAGACGATCATGAGTTTGGCGGTCTGCGGTTTGAGATAGCGCGCAAGACGCCGGGTCGTGCCCCGGAAATCCTTTGGCTTCTCGACGATCCCGCGCATCCCGCCGCCGGGACCGCCGCCGCCCATCGGTCCGCGTACGGAACCGTGTTGCTGCTTGCCTGTATCGGCGCTCATGCGAGTTCCTCCTCAGAGAGCTGCGAGTACACGATCTCACGGTAGACCTCGCAGGTCTTCATCAGTTCCTTGTGCGTACCAAGACCAGCGATCCTTCCGTCGTCCAGCACGATGATGCGGTCCGCGTTCATGATGGTTCCCACACGCTGAGCGACAACGATGACCGTTGCATCGCGGGTCTCCTTGCCAAGGGCCGCCCTCAGGTTGGCGTCCGTCTTGAAGTCGAGCGCCGAGAAACTGTCATCAAAGACATAGATGTCCGGCTTCCGGACAAGCGCGCGCGCTATGGCAAGACGCTGCTTCTGGCCTCCTGAAAGGTTCAGACCGCCCTCGGAAAGCATCGTGGCATATCCGTCCGGCATCGTCCCGATGAACTCGGACGCCTGTGCCACGTCGGCCGCATGCGCCACTTCCATATCAGTCGCATCCTTCTTGCCGTACCGGATATTGTCCGCCACGGTGCCCGTGAACAGGACGGCCTTCTGAGGAACAAAACCGATCCTCTGCCGCAGGTCCTCGTGCGCAAGCTGACGCACGTCTACCCCGTCGACAAGGACCTTGCCGCCGTCCACATCATAGAAACGCGGGATCAGGCTTACCAGCGTGGTCTTGCCACTCCCCGTGCTGCCGATGATAGCGGTCGTCTCCCCGGGCTTTGCATCAAATGTAATATTGGACAGAGCGGGTTCCTCCCCACCGCTATAGCTGAACGTGACATCCTGAAATTCCACATGGCCCCGGTCGCCACGGAACTGCTGCGGGACAGCGGGATCCACGATCTCCTGTTGCGTCTCGAGGATCGCCATGACCCTGTCCGCCGCCACAGCGCTGCGTGGCAACTGAATGAACAGGACCGTCAGCATGACGAGCGATATCAGGATCTGAACAGCGTATTGCATGAAGGCAAGCATCGGGCCGAGCGTCAGAGTGCCGGCATCAACACGGCCGCTGCCGATCCAGATGATGGCGATGGTGACCACGTTCAGCACGAGGGTCATGAGCGGCATGAGCGCAGCCATGATGCGGTTCACCTGGATGTATGTATTGGTAACATCGCTGTTCGCCTTATCAAAACGAACCTTCTCATGATCGATCCGGTTGAACGCACGGATGACACGGATACCCGTAAGATTCTCACGAACGACCTTCGTGATCTTGTCTATCTCTTTCTGAACCCTGCCGAACAGCGGCACGACAAGTTTTATCACAATATAGATCGCTACCACGATGATCGGAAGGGCGACGTACAGGATCCGTGTCAGCCGGGGGTCCTGCCGGTATGCATCGATCGCAGCGCCTACGCTGGTAAAGAGCGCGTTTGCAATCATCGTCAGGAACAGAGCGGTCGTCATCTGGATCTGCACAACATCGTTCGTCGTCCTTGTAAGCAGGGTCGAAGCGCCGAACTTGTCAAACTCATGAAGGGAAAAACTCTCGACATGGTCAAAGATCTTGTCGCGCACGATCTTGCCCAGGCCCAGAGCTGATCGCGCCGCCATCAGACCTGCAAATACAGCGCAGATCACACTGCCCGCGGAAATCAGCAGCATGGTGCCGCCTTCTTTCCAGATATAGGCAATATCGCCGGCGACGATGCCCTTGTCGACGATATTGGACATCAAGGTGGGCAGTTCCAGATTCCCCATGACGGAAAGGAACATGAGCGCAACTCCTGCAATGATAAGGAGGGTAAATGGTTTCAGGTTCCGGTAAAGCTTAAAAAGGTTACGCATGGTACCACCTCATTATTCGTGTAGTATCGGCCCTGCAGGCTGAAAGATCCGCATGAGAACGTCCGGATCGGGCATCGTCTCGATGGTTCCGGAGACCTTGAGAGAGGCAAGACCCAGAATGGCTGAAAAAAACGTCAGGACAAGCTCCGCAGGATCTCCCTGCGCTATCTGGCCCTTCCGCTGCCCCTGTTCGATCACACCGACCAGCATGTCAAAAGGCCGTCCCTGCCCGTGCGAATGCTCGATGGCACGGACCGGATACATGCCGCTCGTCATGGCCTCCATCATCAGAACAAAATAGTAGCCTGCCATCTGATGTTCTCCAACGCTCCTGAAAATACGCACAACCAGAGCCCGTATCTTCTCAAGGGGCTCCGTGCCGTCCACCTCCGCCTGTTCGATCACGCGTTTTGACGAATCGACGGCGTCCCGCACCAGTTCGGCATAGATATCGTCCTTGGACTGAAGGTAATGATACATGAGTCCATAACTGATGCCTGCCTCTGTTGCGATGTCGCTCATCTTGGCGGCCGCATAACCCTTGTGGATGAAGACCCGCAGAGCAGAAGAAAGAATCTGTTTCTGCCGGTCGTCTTTGATCTGTATGTTTGCTTCTTCGCTGCGAGGCATACTGCACACGACTCCCTTTGATTGATTTGTCAGTCAACGTTCGATCAGTCTAGGTTGCCCCAGGTGAGAAACAACCGCACAGCCTTCACAATCAGCCCACGGAAACAGGTACAGACTTACCGGGGCGACACGGCGATACTGCAGGAAGACAAAATTACATTTTCACCTGGTAATTGCAGAAACAGTCAGGCATTACCAAGTCATACTGCAAAACAGTAGCGATGCTCTGAACCGAAGGTCTGCTGCGTCGCCTGCGCGCCGCATGGAGCAGTTTTTGCCAGCTACAGGACGAACCCTTCGGCAGAGACCCGGGAGTCGGTCAGCGTCAGGACAGCATAGGTCGCCCTGGGGGCGCAATAGGGGCCGGCAATACTGCCCGGATTGACGATCAGGATCCCGTCCCGGCGCTCGATGAGCGGCCGATGCGTATGCCCGAACAGGATAACGCCGGCCTTCTGCTGGATACCTTCCGCAACAAGCGAGTCAAGGCCATACTTGACGCCGTAGCAGTTGCCATGAGTGGCAAAGATCCGCTGACCGCCTGCCTCTACCGTCAGCTCCGCAGGGAGCGCCTTCTGAACATCGCAATTTCCCCGGACAGCTTCAATCGTATAGGATGGATACAGCCTGCGAAGAGCGGCAACGTCCGCCTCGCCATCCCCCAGATGGATGATGTACGTTATTTCGGGATACAGGCCGATAGCAGCCTTCATGCCCGCAACAATACCGTGAGAATCAGAAAATACCAGAATTTTCATCTACCCGCTCCCTGTCAGCGCACCTCACTGCTGGAACAAACCGTTATACTATAAGGCAGAAATACGGAACATAAGGAGGAATGAGCCACATGGAAACACTGGAAGCTATAGCGACACGCGTCAGCGTGCGATCGTACAGACAGGAACAGATCAGCGACGATGAACTGGCAACAATCATCAGGGCGGGACAGAGCGCCCCGAATGCCGGTCCGTTCCAGATCTCCGTCATCCAGAAAGCGGATTTACTGAAACGGTTGTCCGGCGTCACCCGGACGGCTATGAAGAATTCGGGCAATGCGTTCCTCATGGAGCGCGTATCCCTGCCGGGTTACGATCCCCTCTACGGCGCGCCTACCGTCCTGCTCCTCTCAGCACCGGATGACAGCATGTATGGAGATGCCAACACGGCGCTTGCAGCCGAGAATATGATCCTGGCGGCGACAGCGCTGGGACTGGGGACCTGTTATCTTGTCTCGCCGGGACTCGCCTTCACAGGCAAGGAGGGTGCAGAACTTGCAGCACAGGTCGGCATCCCTGCCGCGCATACGTTCAAGTGCGCCGTTGCAACAGGCCGTGCGGCCGGTAACGCCTTCGGCACGCCCAGAGGCCAGAAGGGAACAGTCAATTACGTGAAGTAGAGAATCCGACTGTGCTGTCCACCGGTCGCCCTGCTCCGCCCGGCGACCGGTCATTTCCTCCCGTGCCGCAGCGTCGCCCTGTTGCCCCCGCCCTCCGATCGCTGTATGATAAAGAGAAGCGATTGTGCATCGCGGAAGGACGTGATTGCGCATGAAGGAACAGAAAACAGCAGAACGCATAACCATTACGACAGGAGACATCACCGAGTTCCGGGGGGACGCGGTCGTCAATGCGGCCAACTCATCGCTTCTGGGCGGTGGAGGCGTTGATGGCGCGGTCCACAGGGCTGCAGGCCCCGGGCTCCTGACGGAATGCCGTACGCTGGGCGGCTGCCCTACGGGAGAAGCGCGGATCACCCGGGGATACCGGCTCCCGGCGCGGTACATCATCCATACGGTGGGCCCCGTCTGGAAAGGCGGAAGTCATGGCGAAGCCGGACTTCTTGCCTCTGCCTATCACTCATCTCTCGCCCTTGCCGAACAATACCAGCTGGCATCCGTGGCATTCTGCGCCATCAGCACCGGCGTCTACGGATACCCGCTGGAAGAGGCAACGGTCATCGCCCTGACAACGATCCTGCAGTGGCTTACCGTTCACACCATGCCGCAGAAGGTCACCTGCGTCTGTTTTGATACCAGGTTCCTGACTGCCTACAAATCCACCTTCGCTGCGCTGACAGGCAAACGGTCAAACACAGACAGCTGATCATAACAGGCCCGTCACCATTTCCCCAGGCTGCGTCTCCGCACCGCCGGATCCTTCCGCCGCTTTGCATCCGATGCTTCCGACACGGCATCAGGACTTGATCCAGCCCGTGCTTTCCTGAAACGGGAGCCGATGAACCGTTTCAAAAACCCCAGATCGACCGACGGCCTGACATCTTCACTTCGTTGTGAACCCCACTTCATGCACTACCCCCTTCAAGGTCTCTAGACAACACTTTTTTGTATCACGATATCATTGTTTGTCAACCAGCCGCATTTTCAACGTCTATGCCGTAAAAAGCCGTGATGTGGCATCTGTGTATCCAAAGCTCACACTGTCATGTACGAAAGAAATAGCTCCCGGCGTAGTAGGCGCCAGACCTCCCGGATCGATGCGCAGACGGAACCTGCAAAAGGGGGTGATGGTAAAAAAACAATATCTGTTTCCTTGATGGTCATGGCGCTCGTACTGACAGCCGGCACAGCGAAGTCCACTTCTCTGGAGCTGGACGCCTCCAGCTCCTGGACGGTCACAGCAGACTCTCACCTGACTTCCCTGACCGATGCTGCCGGCATCTCGGGCACAGCCGTCAAGAACACCACCGGTAATGGGTATACCGTTACCTATGATCGCAGCGCATGTTCTGAATTGGGTGGTAAGACTTACACTCTGAGCGGCGGCGGAGTCCTGAAACCAGCAGGTTGGATCTCCCGGCCCATACGATCGAGAATCTGGTCTGGACAATATGTCCAGGCCCGCCGTCACTTCCTCCGTTGTATGTGCACTCTATTTTTCTATACTGAGGCCGGAAGAACACCGGATCGAACAGGAGGCACGCATGAGAACGCTGATCGTGTATTACAGCCATGACGGCTCAACAGAACTGGTAGCCAAGGCACTCGCCGAAGCAGCGGGATGCGATGTCCGCAGGCTGGAGGACAAATCCCCTCGCAATGGCATGGCGGGACCGGGCCTTGCGGCTCTGCTGCACATCTCAGCAAAACTGGTCCATCCTGATTTTGATGTCGCCGGCTATGACACAGTCGTCATCCTGGGCCCGATCTGGGCGGGGAACCCGACGCCCGCCGTCAATACATTCCTGCGCAACGTCCACCTGACCGGCAAGAAAGTCCTGCTGGTCACGGTCAGCGCAGGGCCGGACAACGCAAAGGCTGCAGCGCGCCTGGAGCTCATGGCGAAGGCCCGGGAAGGTGAAGTCATCGGCGTCCGGCAGGTCCACGGCAAGCTTCCTCTTATATCAGAACACAAGAGCGTCCGGCAGGGACATGACCGTACTCCTTCGACGACGCTGACCTCCGCCACCGACGGGGAGCTGCGTGATGCAGGCATCGCCCTGGCAGAGGAACTTGGTCATATGGCAGATTCCCTGACGGAGGAGTGACCAGACCTTCAGTGAATTTTCTATCCTGCTTCGTCGGCAGGAAGTTACGCTGCAGAAAGAAACATTCATGACGTGACAGGCGCTGGACGCCTTTCTCAGTATCCCGGCGCTGGTCTTTCTCCGGAGGAAAAGGGTATGTACAAAGCCGGCAGGCCCCTATATCTGCCGGCTTTGTACCAGGAAGGAGATACTCTGTGAAGACTCTCAGCGGCCAAGCATACTGATCATGATACCTGCTGCGACTGCCGTGCCGATAACGCCTGCAACGTTGGGGCCCATAGCATGCATCAGCAGAAAGTTGGCAGGGTTGTCCTGCTGCCCGACCTTCTGACTGACGCGTGCCGCCATGGGAACGGCAGAAACGCCGGCTGAACCAATGAGAGGATTGATCCTGTGTCCCGACAGCACCCACATGAGATCGCCCAGGAGCATACCGCCGGCCGTACTCCCTGCAAATGCAACAATCCCCAGACCGATGATATAGAGCGTTTTGAGGTTCAGGAACGACTCAGCGTTCATGGAAGCACCGACCGCAACGGACAGGAAGATCGTGCAGATATTGATGAGTTCATTGGCAGCCGTATTGCTCAGGCGATCCACGACACCACTTTCGCGGAGAAGATTGCCCAGCATGAGCATACCGATGAGCGGAGCGACCGGCGGCAGCAGAATGCCGATCACAAACGTCGTCACGATAGGGAACAGGATGCGTTCGAGTTTGCTGACCGGGCGCAGTTGCTGCATAACTGTGCTTCGCATCTCATGCGTCGACAGAAGCCGCATAATGGGCGGCTGAATGAGAGGGACAAGCGACATGTACGTATAGGCGGCCACAGCGATCGGCCCCAGGAGCTCAGGAGCCAGTTTGGTCGCCGTGAAGATGGCTGTCGGCCCGTCGGCGCCCCCGATGATACCAATGGCCGCTGCCTGCCCGATACCGAAGCCCAGCGCCTTGGCCACCACCATGGCAATGAAAACACCGACCTGCGCCGCCGCTCCCAGGAGCAGCGAAACAGGGTTGGCCAGCAACGGGCCAAAATCCGTCATAGCTCCGATCCCCAGAAAGATAAGAGGCGGAAGAATCTCAGATTTGACGAGAAAGTAGAAATAATCCAGCAGAGCTGTCGGACGGACCGTCCCTGTCAAATCCTTGACGTAAGCCGGATTGATCGTGTAAAAGGAGCCCTTGGAGGCCGGGATATTAGCCAGAAAACAGCCAAAAGCAATCGGCAGCAGGAGCATCGGCTCAAACTGCCTGGCAATCGCCAGATACATGAGGACGCAGGCCACAACCAGCATGACGGCATTCCCCCAGGTAAAGTTATAAATGCCGGAAAACTCGCGGAAACCGCGAAGAGCCTGCAAAATCGTATGCATCAGTTCACTCCAGTCGCAGCAGAGTCTCGCCGGTCCTGACAGACTGGTTTACCTGCACATCTACCCCGACGACTGTGCAATCACGCGACGCGAGGATCTCATTTTCCATTTTCATCGCCTCAATGATCAACAATGTTTCTCCTTTCCGGAATCTCTTCCCGG
>CAZEWU010000045.1:0-7951 GCA_964516155.1 uncultured Caldisericota bacterium | reverse complement strand
AATCATGCCCAACAGTACGCCGGCGACCACCCGTCCCCACAGGCTATGCAGATAGGTAGACAGGAGTCCAAAGAAAGCCCTGAGATCCCGTCCTGTGCTCTGATTCTTGCTTTCTGTCGTTGGCATATATCATCCATCTTTCACCGATTCTGACGTTTATCTTGCCTCTGCTATATTCTTTCTGGTGCGCTTCACCCTATATTACCAAGGCAGCACTTTGTCTGAACGACAAGCCACTGAGAATGTCTTATACCACCACGGCTTTCTCAACGACACGGTCAACAAGGCTGCCATAAAAATCCGATCTGGTACCGGCAAGGAGGATGGTGTGGCCGGCTGTCTTATAGCTAGTCAGGAGGGAAAGCATGACCGCCTGGCGTTTATCGTCCAAGGCAAGCTCTGGCTCATCCCAGATAAGAGCACGAGGATCTCCCAGAAGGGACAGGGTCAGCTGGGCGATCTTACGCATACCATGAGAACCCTGACGGTATCTGGTACTGAAGTCAATGTCCCACTGTTTGACGTATCCTTCCAGCTCCTTCTCCGCTTTCTCTCTGGAGATCCCCTTCTCGTGAGCAAAGATAAGAATATTCTCCCGCAAGGTACAGTCGCCATAGAAACCCATTCCGTCTACCACAACACCAATATGGCGGAGGACCTCCGGATGCTTCAGAGGATCTTCCCCGAGGAGGGACACTGTTCCGTTCTGCGGTCTTACTGCACCGCACAGGACCTTGAGCAACGTACTCTTGCCAGAACCATTCTCTCCATGCAGATAGACGCATTCCCCTCTTTCTACAGACAAAGAGAAGTGATCCAGGATAGCAGTTCCTTTCCGGAATGAGAATGTAATATCATTCATCGCAATGTCAGTCACTTTTTCTCCTCCTCAAATTTTCGCACCAGATAGTTCTGCAGACTTTTCTTCAGCACCCAGCGTTCCGGCATACATTGCATACCAGTACCATCTCCTACCCCCCCCCCTTTTTTTTGTAAAAAGACAGGATCACTCTTGCTGTACCTCATACAATGCAATGTACAAGAAACATTTTTATATTCCTGCATTCCCTATGTCGATGCGGTCTACGCGGTGCATGGCAAGAAGGGCGAACACAACGAGCCACAGAAGAGCATACGGCCAGATAAGGTTCAGCTGCGGCAGGAGCAGCAACCTAGCCAGGAACTGGTTGACCGGCAGGACGTGCGATGGAGAACTGACGAACTGAAACGGCCGCAGGCGGTCCACCGCTATGGCGATGATCGTGCCGACCAGCGGCGCCCCCGGCGTCAAGGTCGTAAAGTAGATGCCCATCCCCACTGCTACAAGGGCAAGCAGTATACTGACAATGAACCATTCTGGAATCGTGGCCGGAGAGCACTGTCCCAGGGACTGTCCCAACAGCAGCAGCGACTGGAACCCCATGTGGTGGGTTATGATGCCGGCGGTGCAGCTTACGATGCCGAAGGCGATGATATACTGCAGCAGGACAAACAGATAAACATCCACATAGCGTCGCAGCATCCAGCGTTTCCTGCTGGACCCGCAGATCAGGGAAGTCATGAACGTGCCCTGCTGATACTCTGTCGTGAAGAAAATGCCAGAGAGCAGGATGAAATAGAAGATGCAGTCTCCTTCTCCTACCAGAGCCCAGGAGGCGACGGTGGGACCGCCGACGGCAACGTGCTGCGCAAGAGAGATACCTGCATAATCACTCAGGCCCCAGATAATGCCGGAGATGGCAAAGATGACCTGCATCACGATCCACTGTTTCTGCCGGAAAAGGATTTTCATGTTTCACGCTCCCTGTCCGCGCAGCTCAACACGGTCCACACGGCAGACCGCAGCCCAGACGGCGATGGCGATGTAGAGGGCGGCGCAGACGTAGCAGAGCGGCGCGTCGATATCCCGCAGCAGAAGGATATCGGTGGTCCGGATAAAGCTGTTAGCCCCGCCCATGGAATGAAGAGCCTGGGCGACGTTATCAAGAGCCTCTCCCAGCTGAATAGCCAGATAGACGGTGGCAATCCCCACCATGCTGCCCGCCATCAGCTTCCCCGGCATCATGGTCGAGAAAAAGATCCCCAGATCAACCAGCAGGAGAATGGTTATGGTCTTGAACGCAATCAGCTGCAGTCCGTGTCCCCTCATGATAGTTGCGCCGACTACACGTTGTGTATCGATTGTGATCGATACCAGTCCTTGCAGCCCGCCGTGCCCGGTGAAGTCCACGACCACTGCGCAGACAGCAAAACCGATGAGACCCTGCAGCAGAGCGAACAGACTGACGCGTATCGCCTGTCGCAGCATCCACCGCTTTCGGCTCTGTCCGCAAAGCAGTGCCGTGACAAACGTCCCGGAGGTATACTCCGTCGTGAAGGCCAGTTCGCAGAGCATCGCAAGAAATACTGGTAATCCTAGATTGCCAGGAGCCAGCTGCTCCAGCGCAGCCGTCTTTCCACCGTAACCTTGTCCCCAAAATCCCCGAGCCACCAGTACAGCCCAGCAGCACTGGATGATCCACCACTGTTTCTGCCGGAATAACGTTTTCATCCCTTGCCCCTCCCTTTTCTTCACCCTTCTTGAGAATGATCTTGCTGGAACCCTTGGTGCACCCTTTCCCTTCAATACCGGGGGCAAGTCTGAGTTCTGTCATCTTGCCTCCCGACATGCCCCCGTTCAGTCACTGGCAAAAAACCTACATCAAACTAAGGAATTGAACGCCCCACTCGATACAGTTGCCTTAACAGCTATGATGGGAATATTTAATAATTCCGAGTGTTGCGCTTGCGCAAGCAATTGCCAGTGTCACAATCGCTGCGGAAATATGCTGTGAGACAAGCGCAGATCACTGAAACAATAGCGGCCCGATCCTTTTTCATGCAAAGATCTGATCCTGATCAGTCGCCCTTGTAATCCTGATCGGGGTCCGGTCCGTGATCATCGCTCTGCACACTGGGAGACTGATGCCCCAGAGGATTGTAGAGAGGAGACTGATAAGGAAAATCATGGTTTGAGGCCTTAACCGCGGGATCTCCGTGCAGCACGCGCTTTTCTTCTTCCAGAGAATCAAGAGTCTCGCCGCTATCACCAGTATTATGTACCATCCGCCCATGCTTCCTGCGGCCGATGGACAGCAGAAGAGCCGCAACGACCGGGATCCCAATGATCACTGCAAAGTACCACATTATGCTCATATTCATCTCCTTCCAGCTCCGTTATGCCAGGACAGTCCAGAGTACCGCATGGCTCCTCTACGGTCGTTCCCTGAGTCTGCTCCTGCGAGCGGTGTTCAGAACGGTCGCTCCCGTCGCGGCAATGAAAAGGATGATACTGACGATCAGCACGATCTCGGCGATCATATCAAACCATGCCGTCCACTGATGGGCGTACGCCCACAGATTCAGCGTGAGGATGAGCGCGCCCATCGCCATGGCGATGCAGCCTGCTGTTTTGTTGGTTGCATTCCAGACTGCCCGGTCGGACAATGTCTCCGCCGTTCTGACGCCGACCGCTCTGTTCTGTTTGATCAACAGCAGCAGGAACCCACCGGCGATCATCGCGATGGAAACGACCTGGATGAACGCGAACCTGTTCATGTATTCCGCCTCTCGCGCCATGGTATAACTTATTTGTTTTTTCTGTCAACAGCAATACGATGTCAGAGACAAATAGTATCAGAAGCACAGCACCTCAGGGGTTTTCCCGGAGAGAACGTCGACGGCGTGCTGTCGTGTGAATTGTATCAACCACCTGTGAAGAATACCCCTTGTGCGAATCCCGTGCTTTCGTATACTCGTTAAGGGTCAAGTGCCCCGTTTACTTGGATATTGGGGGAACAGTATGCTTAAAGGCAGGCATTTGCTCGACCCGACGGACTTCAGTCCGGAGGAACTCGACGAGATTTTTGACTTCGCTGATCAAATCATTCAGTCTCCCGCTCAATTCACTCACCTGTGTGACACAAAACTTCTTGCAACACTCTTCTATGAACCTTCCACCCGCACCCGTTTCAGTTTTGAATCCGCCATGCTGCGCCTGGGCGGCGAGGTCGTCGGCTTCTCGGAGCCGGGATCCAGTTCCGTCGCCAAGGGCGAAAGCGTCGCCGACACGGTCCGCACCGTCGGCTGCTATGTCGACATCATCGCCATGCGCCATCCCAAAGAAGGCGCTCCCCGTATCGCCGCTCAGTACTCACCGGTCCCCGTCATCAACGCCGGTGACGGCGGTCACCTGCACCCCACGCAGACGCTCACCGACCTGCTTACCATCCGGACCGTCAAGAAACGGCTGGGCGGTCTGACGATCGGCTGCTGCGGCGATCTCAAGTTCGGCCGCACGGTCCATTCTCTCATCAAGGCGACCTCACGGTACCCCGGCAACAGGTTCGTCCTCATCTCACCCAGGGAACTGCGCGTCCCCGCCTATGTCACCGCCGATATGGCTGCAAAAGGCATCGCCTATGCCGAGGTCGAACGGCTGGACGAGGTCATCGGCGATCTCGACATCCTGTACATGACCCGCGTTCAGAAGGAACGCTTCTTCAACGAAGACGACTACGTCCGTCTCAAGGACGTCTATATCCTCGACGCCGCCAAGATGCGCCTGGCCCGTCAGGACATGATCGTCATGCATCCCCTGCCGCGTGTCGGCGAAATCGCGTATGATGTTGACAGCGACCCGCGCGCTTATTACTTTAAGCAGGCGAAATTCGGCATGTTCGTGCGGATGGCTCTCATTGCGAAACTGTTAGGAGCGTGCTGATATGCTGACGATTACAAGCATCAAGAACGGCATTGTCATCGACCACATCCGGGCCGGACTGGGCATCCGCATCTTCTACCAGCTGGAGCTGGACAAAGCCGACTACACCGTTGCGCTCATCATGAATGCCACGAGCACACGCATGGGGCGCAAGGACATCATCAAGATCGAGAACACCGCCGAGGTCGACATTACCATGCTGGCGCTGATCGACCCCAACGTGACGATCAACATCATCCAGGACGAGCATATCGTGCGCAAGGTCAAGCCCGAGCTCCCCGAACGCGTCGTCGACGTCATCAAATGCAAAAATCCACGCTGCATCACCTCGGTCGAAAAATACGTGCCGAACGTGTTTACGCTGGTGGACCGCGAACGTGGAGAATACCGCTGCCAGTATTGCGACGAGATCTACACCGTCGGAAAGGACTGAAATGACCGCAGAAAACAGTCTGCTGATCCACGGCGCTCACGTCGTGGACAGTGTCCAGGACAATACCGGGGACATCCTCATCCGGGACGGCGTCATTGCCGCCGTGGGGAGAGAACTTACCAGCAGCGGACATGTTGTCGAAGCGGGCGGGCTTGTGTGCCTTCCCGCTTTCTGCGATCTGCACGCACACTTCCGCGACCCCGGCCAGACCCAGAAGGAAGACCTTGCGACCGGCTGCGCCGCCGCCGTTCACGGCGGGTATACCGCTGTGAACCTCATGGCAAACACCATTCCACCGGTCAGCACGCGCGCACAGGTCGAGGATATCCTCGCCCGGGCACGCGCCATCGGCCTCGTCGATGTCCATCAGTGCGCCTCCATCACCCGCGATATGGACGGGCACACGGTCGACCATCTGGAGCACCTGGGCAACGCCGTCCGCATCATCAGTGAAGACGGCCACGACGTCATGAATGCGCGGGTCATGCTGCAGGCGATGACCGCCGCGGCCCGCCTGGGACTCACCGTCATGTGCCACTGCGAAGATACGACCCTGACCGAACACGACAGCCGCCTGTCCGAAGATCTGATGACCGAGCGCAACATCGAGCTCGCCCGCGTCGCCGGCTGCCGGCTGCACATCGCTCATGTCAGCACCGCTGGTTCCATGCGCGCCGTCATCGCCGCCAAGCAGCGCGGACAGGCCGTGACCTGCGAGGTCACGCCGCACCACCTGACCCTGACCGACGCCGTTCAGTACTGCGTCCATCCACCACTGCGTCCGCAGGAAGACGTCGACGTGCTCCGCCGCAGCGTCCAGGAAGGATGGGTCGACGCCATTGCCACCGATCACGCACCGCACACAGCCGAAGACAAGGCGAAGGGAGCCCCGGGAATGACCGGGCTTGAAACATCCTTCGGCGTCTGTTACACGACCCTCGTCGATGCGCATTTCATCACGCTGGGACGTCTTACCGAACTCATGAGCCGCAACCCGGCGCACATGCTGGGCATGCACAAGGGCTGCATCGCCCCCGGTTATGATGGAGACCTGGTTCTCGTGAACCTCACGACCCCCTGGACCGTTGATTCTTCGCAGTTTTCCAGCAAGGGGCACAACACGCCGTTTGACGGGACGTTCCTGTACGGCCACGTCGTGGCGACCATCAAGGCCTGACGGTTTGTCTACCGCGACCGGCAGCTCCTGCCGGAGGCGAACGCATGATCGCGGACCGGCTGTTTGACGCCGTTGCCGCGCGCGGCCCCGTCTGCGTCGGGCTGGACACGGCGCCGGAGACGCTTCCCACGGAATTTCTGACTTCCTTTGACACGCCCGCCGAAGCCGTCTTTGCGTTCAATCGGCGCATCATCGACGCCACCGCCGACGTCTGCGCCTGCTTCAAGGTCCAGATCGCGTACTACGAAGCTCTGGGCACCCCGGGGCTGCGCACCTACGCGGCAACGCTGCGCTACGCCCGCGCAAAAGGCCTGCCCGTCATCGCCGACGTCAAGCGCGGTGACATCGCCGCCACAGCGGCAATGTATGCCCGCGCCCACTTTGAAGGCGAATTCGAGGCCGATTACATGACGCTTTCCCCCTACATGGGCCTTGACAGCATCGAGCCCTACCTTCCCTACGTCCAGAGTCATGAGAAGGGGCTGTTCATCCTCGTCCGCACCAGCAATCCGGGCGCTGCCGACATCCAGTATCTTGAACAGAAGAACGGCGACCGCGTCTATGAAACCGTCGGACGGCGTGTCGCCGAACTTGGCCGGCCGTTCCTGGGAACATGCGGCTACAGCAGCGTCGGCGGCGTCACCGGCTGTACCCATACCGAGGAGGCTCAGAAGCTGCGCGGAGAGCTGCAGACCGTCTTCTTCCTCATCCCCGGCTACGGCGCACAGGGCGGCACCGCCCGGGACGTGGCCCTGTATCTGCATGATGGCAACGGCGGCATCGTCAACTCCAGCCGCGGTATCCTGCAGGCCTGGAAGAGGAACGAGAACGGCGGCGCTGCCTTCGACCGCTGCGCCCGCGCAGCGGCGGAAGAGATGAGGGACGACATCCGCGCTGCCCTGCGCGCGTAGACGACCATGACGAACCCAGCTTTTACAACCGTACCGGTCCTGACGCAGGAGCAGATCGCAGACGGCATCTTCCGGCTGACCGTGCAGACAGCCGCCGGGGGAGGACCGGGGCAATTCTATCTGCTGCGTTCCTGGGAACGCGACCCGCTGCTCTCCCGTCCCGTCAGCCTTCATGACGCTGCGAAGGATACGGTCAGTTTCCTGTACCAGGTACGCGGCCGCGGAACAGCGCTCCTGGCCCGGCTGCGTCCGGGCGACCCGGTGACCGTCACGGGCCCTCTGGGAAACGGCTTCACAACAGCCGGCCTGCACGGCCGCATCGCCATCGTGAGCGGCGGCATCGGCATCGCGCCCATGCTGCTGCTGGCAAAAGCGCTGCAGCACGAACAGCTGACGATCATCGCGGGATTCCGGCATGACGTCTACGGCCTGTCCGAACTGCAGGCGCTGGGGGCCTCGGTCCAGGTCGCCACCGAAGACGGCTGCGATGGGGCAAAAGGATTCTGCACCACGCTCCTCGACCCGGTGGATTTCGACGCCGTGCTGGTCTGCGGCCCCACCCCCATGATGCAGCGCGCCGCCGCGATGTGCACAGCGGCGGGAGTGCCGTGCCAGGTCTCGCTGGAACAGCATATGGCCTGCGGGGTCGGAGCCTGCCTGGTCTGCAC
>CAZEWU010000044.1:0-8056 GCA_964516155.1 uncultured Caldisericota bacterium | reverse complement strand
ACATGTTCACAAACGTTCCCCGCCGTTTGTTGACGAGTTCCATGATGTCACCAATCGCTTCATGCGGCGCAACGATCTGCGCTTTGACAAAGGGTTCCTCAATGGACTCAATTTCGCCAAGCGGCGGAAACTTGGAAGGACTGTCCGCAAAAACAACTTCGCCTGTGTTGCGTCTGGTGATCCGGTACCGTACATTGGGAACCGTTGTGATAATATCCTGATGATACTCACGGCGAAGACGCTCGGTAATCACCTCCAGGTGCAGCAATCCTGAAAAACCGCACCGGAACCCGAATCCCAATGCATCCGACGTCTCCGGCTCAAACGTAAGAGAGGAATCATTCAGGTGCAGCCGCTCCAGCGACAGTTTAAGTCCGGCATAGTCGTTAGCATCGATCGGATAGAGACCGGCAAAAACCATCGGAAGGACGGGGCGATACCCCGGCACCGCCTCCAGAGCAGGGTGCTCTGCATGCGTCACTGTATCGCCGATATGGACATCCGCTGGATCCCGGACGAGCGCCGCGAAATAGCCGACTTCTCCTGCGCTCAGCGCTTCCGTGACAACATAGGCCAGTTCGAAAAAACCGACCTCGACCACTTCGAATTCCTGCCCCGTTGCCATGAAACGAATGCGATCGCCCTTGCGGATCGTTCCCTCCAGGACACGGATATGAACAACAACACCTTTGTACGTGTCGAAATGAGAATCGAACACCAGACATTTCAGCGGAGCCTGCGCACTGCCCTGAGGACAGGGAATCTTCTTTTCGATGACGCGCAGCAGATCATCCACGCCAACCCCGGTCTTAGCACTTACAAGCGAGGCGTCAGAGGCGTCCAGACCAATGATCTCTTCGATCTGGCGTTTTGTCTCGTCTACATCTGCGTTGGGAAGGTCGATCTTGTTGACAGCGATAACGATCGCCAGATTATGGTTAAGCGCCAGATAGACATTGGCAACGGTCTGCGCCTCCACGCCCTGCGTCGCGTCCACGACCAGGATAGCGCCCTCGCAGGCGGCGATGCTCCGGGAAACCTCATAACTGAAGTCCACGTGTCCCGGAGTGTCAATCAAGTTGTAGATCAGCGGTGAACCGTCTTCAGCCGTATAACTCAGCCGGATGGGATGCGCTTTTATGGTAATGCCGCGCTCTTTCTCCAGGTCCATCTGGTCAAGGACCTGATCTCCCTTATTCTTGAGAATAAACCCGGCGCGCTCCAGAAAACGATCCGCCAGCGTGGATTTCCCATGGTCGATATGAGCGATGATGCAGAAATTGCGTATGTTCTTTGGATCCATGCGCCAGCTTACTTTGTGGAAACCGGTTCTTTTGTAGAAGAACCAAACACGACCTTCTGTCCGTCGCTTCCTACGACAATCGTATCGCCCTGCCTGAAGTCTCCCTCCAGGATCCGGTAGGAAAGTTCATTTTCCACTTCATGCTGGATGAGACGCAGGAGCGGGCGGGCGCCATACTCTGTGCTGAATCCTTTGCGCGCAAGGTATGTCACGAGCTCCGGACTGAACTTGAGATGCATGCCCTCTTCCTCGATTTCCGTCGTAACACGCGTCAGCAGGATAGACACGATCTTCTCGATATCGCCGACGGTAAGCTGGTTGAAAATGACGATCTCGTCCACCCGGTTCAGGAATTCCGGCTTGAAATTGTGTTTGAGCTCCTCCATGATCGTGACCTTGCGAGCTTCATCCTCTTTTCCTCCCTCACCTTGGACCTTGAATCCAAGATTAGCGATACGGCCGAATTCGCCCCCGATATTGCTGGTCATAATAATGACCGTATTGCGAAAATCGACAGTGCGGCCGCTCGAATCAGTCAACCGTCCATCGTCCATGATCTGCAGGAGAATATCAAAAACATCCGGATGCGCTTTCTCGATCTCGTCAAAAAGGACGATGCTGAACGGACGGCGGCGTACCGCCTCTGTGAGCTGCCCTCCCTCATCATACCCGATGTAGCCGGGCGGCGCCCCCACAAGACGCGAAACAGCGAATTTCTCCATATATTCGCTCATATCAAGCCGGATCAGGGAAGACTCACTTCCAAAAAGCTCTTCCGCAAGAACTCTGGCCAATTCTGTTTTACCGACACCTGTCGGCCCGAGGAACAGGAATGAACCGATAGGCTTGTCCGGGTGCTTCAAACCGGCACGGGAACGCCGCAGCGCCTCAGCTATCACCGACACTGCATGATCCTGCCCGACAACCCGTTTATGCAGGGCATCCTCAAGGTGCAGCAGCTTGGTGCGTTCATCCTCATCCAGGCGTTCAGCGGGAATATTCGTCCACAGTGCAACCACCGAACGTATATCGTCCGGACCGACAACAGGTTCCCTCGCCGCAGAGGTAATAATCGAACCATTCTTCATGGTTTCGATCTTATCGTGGACGGTCCGTTCCTGGTCCCGGATTCCCGCAGCTTTCTCAAATTCCTGATTGCGGATAGCGTCATCCTTCTCACGTTCCATTTTTTCCAGTTCATCCTGCAACTGTCGATATGCATCGCTTGGCACCGTTGATGCCAGCCGGACTTTGGCACTCGCCTCATCCATCAGGTCCACCGCCTTGTCTGGCAAAAACCTGCTCGTGATATACTTGACCGACAGCCGTACAGAGGCTTCAATAGCTGCATCCGTGATGGTTACCTGGTGATGCGCCTCATACTTGTCACGAAGCCCTTTCAGGATCTCGATAGACTCAGGAATCGTCGATTCACTGACAAGGACCGGTTGGAACCTTCGTTCCAGAGCGGGATCCTTTTCAATATACTTATGATACTCATTGAGCGTTGTCGCTCCGATCGCCTGAAGTTCCCCACGAGACAACGCAGGCTTGAGGATGTTGGCGGCATCAATAGAGCTTCCTTCCGCCGACCCGGCGCCCACAACGTTGTGCAGTTCGTCGATAAACAGAATGACACTGTTCCCCGCCGTTTTCATCTCAGCCAGGAATTTCTTCATCCGATCCTCAAATTCTCCACGATACTTCGTCCCGGCAACAAGACTGGGGATATCCAGCGAAATGACACGTTTGTTTTTGAGCAATTCAGGCACTTCGCCGGCAATGATCTTGCGTGCCAGTCCTTCAACAATAGCCGTCTTCCCGACACCGGGATCCCCTATGAGTACAGGATTATTCTTCGTACGACGCAGCAGGATCTGAAGGAGCCGTTCTGTTTCCTTTTCCCGACCGATAACAGGGTCAAGCTTCCCCTGCCGCGCCAGCTCTGTAAGGTCACGGCTGTATTGGTCAAGCGTTGGTGTCTTTGTACGCTGCCGCGTCTGGTGATTCGTCTTCTGAGATTCGGTCGTATGCTCCGTTCCCCGCAGCGAAAGAACAGTGTTGACGAGTTTAGAGATGTCGACCCCTTCATCTTCCAGATACCGGACGCCTACCCCTCCACCTTCGTGGACTATGGCAAGAAGGATATGCTCCGTCGAAATGTAACCGTCACCAAGGTTAATCGCTTCCCGTTCTGCCAGGTCCAAAACCTTCTTGGCCCGTGGCGTCAGGATGATCTCGTCGTTACGACCAAGGAAATTATTGTGCTTTACTCCCCGGACCTGATCGGAGATATAGTCCATAAGTTTATGAAGATCTATACCACTGGCGACCATGGCCTCATAGGCGATGCCCTCTTCGAGTTTGGCCAGGCCAATCAGCAGATGATCTGTGTCCAGGAAATCGTTGCCCAGCACGCTGGCTGATTCCTGAGCCATCCAAACCGCTTTTTGAGCGCGTTCTGTCAGGTTTGCCCAGTTCATGGAATAACGCCTCCGTTCCCGGCTATACGAAAATCGCAGAAGGGCGCCGGGCCCCCTTTTTATAAGGCTCCTTCTAAAATGATAGTCTATCGGTTCGCCCTGTTTCGTCAAACAGCCGACTGTGGCGATATCCAGTCACTGGACCGGTTTGACTTGTTCCGCCACCCTATGTAGAATCTCATTGTGTAGTCTTTTCTTACTGGCAAAAGGGGGATGCTATGAATGATAGGGCTGATGCAGACAATCCGCAGCATGACTGGCATATTGAAATAACAGCCCGTATCCCTGGGTTTATAGGATATGAGTCCAAGGAACAACGCCGGCTGGCTGACAAATCCATCCGTGATACGATTGTCGCCAAGCTTGACGAGCTGAGGGACATCCTCGCCGATGTTATCGAACAGGCAAACAACGTCGAAATCTCTATCGTAGACGACCTCTCCAAGATCCTCCGGACGATGAATGAACTGCGTGACAGGGTGGACTTCCTCGGCTACGGCGACAGCCCTTTCTTTACCGATCCTGATCTAGAGACGGAGCTGCTGTCACAGATTTATCAACTTGATACCAAGATTTACGATAACCTTGATGAACTGGAAACGCTGTTTGAGTCACCGAAGGACCTTGGAAGACGGGATACGCTCAAGAGCATTCGCACGCTTCTTGATGCCATATCTCAGGATTTCAGTGCTCGCAGGGAGATACTGAAGTCCCCACGATGAACCTCCGTCTGATTGCCTTGTGCAACCAGCGACAGGCGCACAAACCCCCTCTCACAAGGGCTCCTTTGTTTTCTCCCGCTATTGATCAGGAGGCATCGGTTAATGAAACGCATCGGTCTTTTTAAGCACCACGCTCATCCGACACCAAGAATCATCTTCAAGTGGCTGCTCATTGCGGTAGTCGCGCTGGTACTGGCAGGAGGCCTAACGGCTGCGATCCTGTTCGCACATTATGCCACGCAGGTTCCCCCGGTAGGAGAACTGTTCATTCAGACACCCCGGGCGTCGCAGATTTATGACCGCAACGATCAGCTGCTCTCCTCTGTTTACTTTTCTGAGAATCGCATTCCGAAACAACTCAACGATATCTCACAAAATGCTATACAGGCGCTGATCGCTTCGGAAGATGAGCGTTTTTTCAGCCATGGCGCCGTCGATTTCCGCGGTATTATCCGCGGTCTCCTGATCGATCCTCTTCTCGGAAAGGGCGCAAGCGGCGGAAGCACTCTGACTCAGCAGCTTGCACGACAGGCGATCCTGCATAACACAGAACTTTCTATCCCGCGGAAATTCAAAGAGATTATCGTTGCCTATCGCCTCGAGAAACAATACACAAAAGAGGAAATCCTCAATATGTATCTTAATTACGTCTACTTTGGCAACGGACTCTATGGCATAGAGTCAGCAGCTCTTGGTTACTTTGGCATTCCCGCGAAGAATCTTGACATTGCTCAGGCCGCCATGATCATCGGTGTTCTTCCTGCACCCTCCGCTTACAATCCGTATGTCGATTACGACAGAGCCAGGGCGCAACAGCAGCTTGTCCTGCACAAAATGGTCCGCAACCACTATATAACACAGGCTCAGGCTGACACCGCATTTGCTGAAAAACTGACGCTCAAGAACGGAATGCGATCATCGTACGGCAGTATCGGCTGGTTTGTGGACTATGTTAAGTCTATTGTTCAGAATGAATACGGGGAAGAAATGCTCTACCAGGGGGGACTCCGCATCTACACAACCATCGACCCGAACCTCCAGGAAGCCGCCATGTCCGCCGTCCAGAAAGTCTGGGCCAAGGCAAAAAAAGACAAAGTCTTTGTGGAAAGCGACCGCGATTCTCTGGGCGTGTTTCAGCCTCAGGCCGGCATGGTCAGCGTAGAGCCAAAAACAGGCTACATCGTTGCCATGGTGGGTGGAACAAGCTATGATGAAACAAATTACAACCGCGTACTGGCAGCACGACAGCCGGGGTCCACGTTCAAGCTCTTTGACTACACGGCCGCCATTGATAACGGCGTTACGTTCCCTTCGGAGATCGTTACCTCTGAGCCGACGAATTTCAACGGGTGGAATCCTCCGGAATGGCTGGGAACGAATCAGTGGTTTGGATCGATCAGCGTTGCAGATGCCATTAAGGAATCCTCCAACATCATCGCTGCCAAAACGACGCTGAGAGACGGGCTTGACAGGGTGATCTATTACGCGCGGAAGATGGGCGTTACGTCACCACTGAAACCCTATGTTTCCATTTCCATCGGAAGCTTTGAGATCTCGCCTCTTGAGATGGTCGAAGCATATTCTACGATCGCAAACGGCGGCGTTCGCATCACGCCATACCCTATCCGCCGTATTGAAACAGAGAATGGAACGGTCATTGAACGGCATAACTTTGCAGGAACAAGAGTCGTTCCAGCGGCTACCGCCTGGATCGTCCAGTCCATGCTGCGCCGAGTCTATGAGAATACATCCAACGCTTACATCAGCGGGCTGCAGGCTGCTGGAAAAACGGGGAGCACCAACGATTGGCGCGATGCCTGGTATGATGGTTTCACCCCGGAGCTGTGCACCGTTATCCATATTGGCGCAGATGCTGCACGTGCAAACATGTCTTCTATCCGCAATGCCGGATCGCGTTTCCCGGCCATGGTATGGAAGGCATATATGTCGCAAGCTCTCCGCTATGATAAGCAGACTTATTTCGGATCAAAACCGGCCGGCGTCTCCGTTCGTACAGTCTGCGCTGACTCCGGGCTTCTGGCAAGCGATTCCTGCCCGGCGAAATCCAAGTACTCAGCCTATTTCCTTTCAAGCAGAATCCCGACGCAGACATGTACCGTCCACCCTCCTATTCTCACGACGGTGCGTCTGGCGGTGCAGGACCCCACCAAACTCGCACCCAGTGACTGGCCGGCGAGCAAAGTCATTGTCAGAACAATGCGTCGCGACCAGGCACCGACAGAGGTGTATGGACAATCCCCGCAGGAACCGGCTGCCAACGATCTGACTATTGCAGCTTTCCCATCAGAGTTCAAGGTCGGACAGCTCTCTACCATAAGCCTTGATGTCCCAGCCTCTGTCAAATCAAGCGCAGCGTCGTTTGACGTTTTCGTCGGCTCGACCCTCGTGACGTCAACGTCCTCTCTCCCGGTCACCATAACCTACACCCCGGCGATCTCCGGCAAACTTGATATCACTATTGTGGGGCGGTCTGCCACTCTTGACGCGTTGTTCCAGCGAACATCATCCGTGAATGTCAGCCCCTAGAATTTTTTGAGGGAAAAGAACTTCTGCCGGCGGGAATCGTTTGCGTGAACGATTCCCGCTATTCACAAGAGAATGTCCGGCTTGCAATAGGCGCCGTACGTAGTAAACTGAAAATGTTTCTTATCCTATCCAATACAGGGAAAGGAGGATGTTCGCCGATTCTCCTTTTGCTCGGACGGGCACAATGGATATGCCCGGGGCCGTTGCAATTGAATCGTGCAAACGCCGCTTATGGCTACTCAAAGTGTTCAGGAACTTGTGCACAAGTACGAGCCTGAGATTCTTGAGTTTGCGCGCGATATCATCAAAACGCGCAGCTACTCAGGTGAAGAGAAGAATATGGTCATGCTCATCAAATCCAAGATGGAGGAACTCGGGTTCGACGAGGTCAAAATCGATGGTATTGGCAATATCCTCGGACGCATCGGAAACGGCCCGCATAAACTCCTCTATGACGCTCATATCGACACTGTCTGGGCGGAAGACAAGGAAAACTGGAAGGTCGATCCCTTTGCTGCCGTTGTCGATGGAAACCTTCTTTACGGCAGAGGTTCTACTGACGAGAAAGCGGCCATGTCTTCCATGGTCTACGGAGCTGCAATCGCCAAACAATGCGGGCTTCTTGACGGGTTTTCTCTTTATATCTCGGGAACTGTTCTTGAAGAAACCTGCGATGGTCTTTCGACGATCCACATGATCGAGAAAGAAGGGTTCCGGCCCGAATTTGTCGTTCTCTGCGAGCCAACAAGTCTGGACATTTACCGGGGACACCGCGGCCGCGTTGAGCTCAAGATTACGACGACTGGGAAATCAGCGCATGCCGCTCATCCCGACAAGGGCGACAATGCCATCTACAAGATGGCTCAGACGGTTCTCAATATCGAAAAGCTCACAGCGACCTTCAAAGATGATCCTTTCCTCGGTAAGGGAACAGCCGTCGTCAGTATCATCGAAAGCAAGGCCCCATCCATCAACTCCGTCCCCTACGAGAGCACCATCTA
>CAZEWU010000043.1:0-8109 GCA_964516155.1 uncultured Caldisericota bacterium | reverse complement strand
CTCCAGTTCGTTGTCCAGCGCCGACGTTGCATCATCCAGGATCAGGATCGGTGCGTCCTTGATGAAGGCGCGTGCCAGGGCGATACGTTGCCGCTGTCCACCGGAGACACGCCCGGCAGCATCTCCTACCATGGTGTCAACGCCCTCTTCCGGAAATGACTGCTCGATGTCGGCCCGGGCCGTCTCAAGGGACAGTAAGATCTCCTGTGGGGTGGCCGTCAGTCTGCCGGTCCGGACGTTGGCAGCGATCGTGTCATTGAACAGGAAGGCTTCCTGATCGACGATGGCAATATCGTTCCGCAGAGCGGGCAATGACCAGGAAATCGTCGGACATCCGCCGACCAGAATGGCGCCCTGCTCCGGAACATAGTCGCCGGCAAGGAGCCTGGTGACTGTGGACTTTCCGGAGCCGCTGGCACCGACCAGTGCGATCTTTTGCCCCCGGTGGATCTCGAAGGAGACGTCCTGCAACTGGGCGGCTCCGGACCCGGGATAGGAGAACGTCACATGGTCGAAGGCGATAAGCGGGTCTGCTTCCATGGACCCTGTCACGCCTCCGCTGCGCTCGACCGGAAGGTCAAGAAGTTCCAGGACCCTGCCGGCCGCAGCGGCTTCGCTGCGCATCTGCCCCATAAGGCGGGGCATTTCCTGCAGCGGAAAGGAAAGATAGTTGACGAGTTGAATGAAGGTGATCAGCAGCCCGACCTCGAATTTGCCGGACAGTACCATAAAGCCGCCGACTGAAAACACGATAATAAACGGCATCATGGACAGAGCCGTTCCTGCTGAGTAAAGCTTGGAGACCTGCCGGCATGACTGCAGAGCGTGTTCCTTCCAGGAAGCGAGACGGTTTTCATAGCGTTGTGAGAGGACGCCTGGCATCGACAGAGCATGCGACACCTCGGCTCCGGCGACCGTCTCCTGGGCAAGAACACTGGCGGAAGCAAGATCCGTCTGTGCAGCGCTGCTGAGAGGACCAAGTGGCCTGGCCAGAGTGTTGGACAGCAGCAGAAGGAAGGGTGCCGGCGCGATCGAGATCAGGGTAAGGAGCCAGCTGTGCGTCAGCATATACAGGGCTGCCAGGACGGCTGTCAGCGTCTGGACGGTAAACTGGAGCGCATCGGTCTTGAGGAGCTGATCCATGAGGACCATATCGCTGGACATGCGCGAAGTGATCTCCCCGGAATGTTCTCCGGTGGTAGCTGCGGCGGTGGCATGGGCAAGTCGGTCTGCAACTTTGTTCCGGATCCGTGCCTGCAGACGCTCGCTGAATTGGCTGCCAAGAAATTTGCGTCCAAAGATGACGATCAGATGCACCAGGCCTGCGATCAGGGTGAGCTTGAGCAGCGGGAGAATCTGCCCGAATGATTTTCCAGAGAGAATCGGAGAAAATATCTGCCCCAGCAGGTCCGCCATGACTACATTGACGACGGAACTTACAACAGCGCAGAGACCTGCTGCGATAAACAGGGCGGTAAGACCGCCGGCTTCTTTCCAGAGTCGTTTCATCATGCGGATGTCCTCTGCTCGCCGACATGGGACGATGGATCGATCTGGAGCTCCTCGCTGTACTCGACCAGTTCGATGTTGCAGTTGGGGCCGATGTGTACCCTTGCTCCCCGGACGACCTTCGCCGTCGTGCCGCTGATGTCGATATCGTCTGCCTCGATACTTTCACAATGGAATGCAGGAGACGACTGGAAGACGTTTTTGAACGATGATGTCGGCAGGGGCTCTATGCGGATGACAGAACCTCCGATTTCATGCGCCGTATTACTGCCGGCAAAAAGAAGGCGGATACTGTCGGCATTCAGCATGCCGCCGATATTCAGTTCTCCACGCAGGTCAATGCTCTCTGTTTCGACATCAGATGAAGCTTTGAGCGTCCCTTCTATATCGATGTGGGATGCTTTGACGGCTCCTGTTGCAGACAGGGTCCCCTTTGCAAAGACTTCTTCCTTGACCGATAAGGTACCGTGGACATTCAGGGCGCCGTCAATATTCAGCGATGTGAGCGCGGCATCTTTTGCGACAGCGCCTGTTCCTTTGATACGGGCTTCTCCGCTTTTCAGGGATCCACCGATGGCCCACGCCCCTCCGGCGGTGAAACCTGTGGCGTCAAGGTCGTTTTTGATGCGGCAGATGCCGTTCAGCGATACCAGGCCGTAGGTTCCGCCATCGATGACGAAGATGCCGCCGAGCGTCATATCTTTCCGTTTCGCCATGTTCATAATGACCCTCTTTCTTCCAGAAGAATTTCCTTGAGTTTTGTTAAAGACTCCGTGACGCTGATCCTTGCCACGATATGCGTTGCCTGGTCTGTGCACAGGAGCCTTGGCGGCGGGAGCAGCAGGCAGATCCCGACGCCCATACGCCGTACCAGAAGAAGCTCGCATTCGCTGTCGACAAAGCTTGCATAGTTGTCCGTGATAACCTGCAGGGCAAGCCTTGCTTCATCGATACTGACATCTCCGGTCTCCAGCAGTTCCTGAACGACTGTCATGGCGAGCAGCTTGTCGAAGGCAAACACGGTCTGGTGAAAGTGGTCCGCAAACAGCTGCGCTACGGTCGGAGTGACGAGGCCCCGCGCAATGACATCGTCGGTGCTGAGAAGAACACTGCTGAGATCCGGCGCAAACACCTGAGCAAGATCATCCAGAGAAGAATCATCCTTCAATGTTTTTATGCGCTGCACGCGATCCAGGATCTTCTGCCGTGGAAAGAAGGTTTCCTGCCCGGTAAACGTGGATTTGCGCACAAACCAGCTGTCGGGAATGAGCCCCTTCCGTTTCCACCGATACAGTTGTCCATAAGAAATACCGGTGTCTTCCAGCAGTTCCTTTTTGCTGATAAGTTCATCCATGGTTGTTCCTCCATTGACAATGTAACAGAACACTGTTATGTTGTCAAGCCTGGAGATGCAACCGGCCAGGACGATGGTAAGACGCAGGATCAAGCAGAACGGCGTGAAATGGTCCTGAGATCAGTTGGAAGCTCCGATGATCGTCGTGGTGGTTTTATGATGTGCCTGTTTTGAGACTTGTGTTTTTGGAGGGATGGAGCTTTGGAAATCAGAACAGAGACACTGGACCGGATGCAGGATCTTTATCGTGCAGCCCATGACCCTGTCATCCATTGCAGGATGGACTTTTCTGACAGACTGGATGTGACTGCGCTTATACGTGCTGTCGATCTGTCGATCCATGCCGTGCCGCAGATCGCGTGTCGTTTTGACCCGCTGTCGCATAGCTGGAGAAGCTGCGGTCTTTCTGCAAAGGAGATGCTTCAGGTCGTAGCCGGACAGAATGTTCCTGCTGTACCGGATAGTATGCTACTTTCTCCTGTTGATTTTGAACGCGGACCCCAGCTCCGGTTGTTTGTGGCACATCGGGTGACGGGGGATTCTCTCTGTGTCATCATGAGCCATCTGGTAGCAGACGGTGTCGGTTTCAAACAGTATCTGTATCTCCTGGCGGATCTCTATTCCCGTTGTGCTCAGGATCCGGAGTATGCAGAAAAACCAGAAGCAGGCGACAGGGGTCTGGGACAGTTATTGAAAGGGTACTCGCTGCAGGAGAAACTCTCTGTCCTGCTTACTCCCGTGAAACCTTTCAAGGAGGATCCGGCCATGTTCCTGCCGCTCACAGGCGATCAGGATCGTTCGTTTGTAGTTGTCTGCCGGCTGGAGCGGGAACAGTTTGACAGGGTCAGAGCCTTCGGCAGGGATTCGGGAGCCAGCGTCAATGATCTGCTGATGACCTCTTTTGTGCGGACGCTGTACGCACGGACGGGTTGCCGGAAGATAGCGCTTCCCTGCCCTGTGGATGTCCGCAGGTTTCTGAAGGATCCGGAAGGATGCGGCATCTGCAATCTGTCCAGCAGTTATGTCTGTCGTGCAGAGATACGGGAGGGTGAACCATTTGAGAAGACGCTGCGCGGAGTGTCTGCGCAGATGTCGGCGCAGAAAGGCAGCCTTGCCTGTGTGAAAGCGCTGGTGCTGCTGGATACCCTGTCTCATGCATTACCGTATCCCATATTTCGCCGGTCGTTCTACCGCTTTTTCACGATCCCGGTTATTTCTTATACCAATCTTGGCGTGCTGGACGAGAAACGGTTACGTTTTCACGGCACAGAGGTGGAAAATGTCTCTTTTGCCACAGCCGTCAAGTCGGTTCCGTATTTCCAGGTCTCCGTCTCCACGTGGAAGGGCTGCTGTACGCTGAGCAGCAGTCTTCATGGCACGCCTGCAGATCAGGAACTGATCACCGGCTTTCTGGAGGACATGAAGCAGGGGCTCCTGTCGGCTGCCGATAAGGATGAAGGCAGACACTGACAGGTGTTCGTTAGGGAAAAAAGGCTTCACACACCGGTCGGTGTGTGAAGCCGAGAATATGAGAAAAAGATCTGGTTACCAGGAGACGGTGTATACTCCCTGTTCGATGCGCGCAACAGCAGCGTTTCCGGCGAGCTGACGGGCTGTCACCATAGCGTTGGCAAGGCAGATTCCGAGATCCGGGAAGCGGCTGGTATCGCTGCGGATGATGATACTGGAATCTGAAACGACTTCAAAAGTCCAGGGCTGCCGGTTCATCGCTGAAGGAGCAAGGCGCGCAGATGCGAGCACCGTGCGGACCTGTGGCGCACTGTTCTCCGGGATGCCCTTGGGCGTGAGTTTCTCCAGAGGTTTGCGGACGTTGCCCCGCGCAACAGCGCTCATAAGGGTCGAACGGAGGCTCTTGCCCTCGGCCACCCTGCCGACCGTGATGGAGCAGGGGCTGCCGGGCAGCCGCATCTGGTAGTACCAGCATGTTCCCCATTCGTGTGCCAGGAGCGCAAGAACGATCTGCTCTCCCTGGTACCCATATTCGTCCAGCTCGTCGGGAGACGCACCGCTCTCTGCGTAGAGGACAGCGCTGCACCCCATAGGAGATTGATCTGCCAGTTTCCATGGAAGGAGGTGTTCTCCTTGCAGCGGCACGGCTGTTGCGATTGCTTCCTGGATCTGCTGCCGGTCGATATCTTCCAATGGATGCTGTTCGTAACTGCGCGTCGAATGGCGATCGCGGATCAGATTGATATAGTTCAGTTGTGACATCATTGTTCCTCCTTGTTGCCGATACGATGCTCCTATCACTATAGCTCATCAGCTGAAAAAAGAGAGGGGCGAGTGTGTCTCGCCCCTCTCCTGACTGTGCCGTATTCAGCAGAGATTTATGCTATTTAAGCGACGGCATGCGGATGTTGTGATCTCTGGCAAACTGGATCGCCTTGGGGTATCCGGCATCGGCATGACGGACAATGCCCATACCGGGATCATATGTCAGAACACGGGAAAGGCGTTTCGCAGCTGCTTCTGTCCCGTCAGCGACGATAACCATGCCGGCATGAATGGAATATCCGATGCCGACGCCGCCGCCATGGTGGACCGAGACCCAGGTCGCTCCGCCAATGGTGTTCAGAAGAGCGTTGAGGATGGGCCAGTCAGCGATGGCGTCGCTGCCGTCCATCATTTTTTCAGTTTCGCGGTTGGGGGATGCAACAGATCCACAGTCAAGATGATCCCGGCCGATGACGATCGGCGCAGAGATCTTGCCGGATTTGACCAGATCGTTGATGATCAGACCAAACCGCTCGCGCTCGCCGTATCCCAGCCAGCAGATACGGGCGGGCAGTCCCTGGAACTGCACCTGATCGTGCGCCATCTGGATCCACTTGGTGAGATGCTTGTCATAAGCGAACTCTTTGAGAATGACCTCGTCGGTCGCCCAGATATCCTTGGGATCACCGGAGAGCGCCGCCCAGCGGAAGGGACCCTTGCCTTCTTCGAACAGAGGCCGGATATACTTTGGAACGAATCCGTCGAACTTGAAGGCGTCCTTGTATCCGTTGGCAAATGCCTGTCCACGGATGTTGTTGCCATAATCAAAAACAATGGCGCCACGGTCCTGCATGCCGACCATTGCTTTGCAGTGCTCGGTGATGGCGTCCAAGGCGCGCTTCTCATACTCGGCGGGATTGCTCTTGCGCAGAGCGTACGCTGCTTCAAGGGGCATGCCGTTCGGTACGTAGCCGTTGAGGGTGTCATGAGCGGAAGTCTGGTCGGTGACGACATCCGGGATGATGCCACGGCGCAGCAGTTCCGGGAAAACGTCCGCAGCGTTGGCGACCAGCCCGACCGACAGCGGCCGTTTCTCTGCAACTGCTTTTTGCACCATTTCCAGAGCCTTGTCCAGATCGGTCGCCATCGTGTCGATATACTTGGTGTCGAGCCGTTTCTGAATGCGGGCTGGATCGCATTCGACGATGAGGCCGACTCCACCGTTCATGGTGATAGCAAGGGGCTGCGCTCCGCTCATGCCGCCGCATCCGCCGGTCAGGACGAATTTTCCCTTCAGATCTTCCCAGCCGGCCTGCCGTGCTGCTGCTGCAAGGGTCTCGAATGTTCCCTGCAGGATGCCCTGCGCACCGATGTAGATCCACGATCCGGCGGTCATCTGGCCGAACATGATAAGGCCCTTGGCCTCGAGTTTGTGAAACTCATCCCAGGTCGCCCAATGTGGGACCATCATGGAATTGCTGATAATGACACGCGGCGCGTCGATCGTTGTCTTCCAGACGGCGACGGGCTTGCCGGACTGGACGACCAGGGTGTCGTCGACATCCATGCTCTGCAGAGTGGCGATGATGTCGTGGTAAGCCTGCCAGTTCCGCGCTGCCTTGCCTGCGCCTCCATAGACGACCAGGTCCTCGGGCCGCTCGGCGACCTCCGGGTCCAGATTGTTCATCAGCATGCGCATAGGCGCTTCCAGCTGCCAGCTCTTGCAGGTCAGTTTTGTTCCGTGCGGTGCATGAATCGGTTCCATAGTTTGCCTCCCGTTAAAGTGCGTTACTGCAGATCAATGTCCGTACTTCCTCAATGTCCTTGATAAACAGACGATCACCATTCATGGGCTCCACATGCTCACGCAGCTTCTTATAGGCTTTGCCGGTTTCCTCGCCCAGTTTGTCTCCTCCGTTCAGGATGTTCACCGCCTGATATGCCGCCAGGAGTTCGACAGCGATGACGGTTGCGACGTTGTCGGCGATGGCCCGTGCCTTGCGGGCGGCAATGGTGCCCATACTGACGTGATCTTCCTGGTCGGCTGAGACCGGGATGCTGTCGACCGAAGCCGGATGTGCCAGCACCTTGTTTTCCGAGACGAGCGAAGCCTGGGTGTACTGAGCGATCATGAGCCCGGAATTGAGTCCCGCATCCTCTGTCAGGAATGCAGGGAGCCCTCTGTTGAGAGCTGGATCCAGCAATCTGTTCGTGCGGCGTTCGCTGATGTCGGCGAGTTCCGCAAGGGCGATACCCAGATAGTCCATGGCCAGTGCGACAGGTTCGCCATGAAAATTCCCTCCCGAGAGTACGTCGCCGTCCTCGGGGAACAGCAGCGGGTTGTCGGTCACAGCGTTCAGCTCATTGCTGAGAACGTTGTCGACAAAATCAAGGGTATCCGCAACGGCGCCGTGGACCTGAGGAACGCATCGGATGCTGTATGCATCCTGCACCTCGTTGCATGTCCCGATCAGCTTGCTCCCGGCGATGAACTGCAGGATCGTTTCTGCGGCAGCCTTCTGGCCGGCGTGCTTGCGAAGCTGCTGGATGCGTCTGTCAAAGGGTTCCGGACGGCCGCGCAGTGCCTCCATGGTCATGGCAGCCGCCAGGTTCGCAGCATGCAGGAGCAGGTGGGCGTCAGCAACGACCAGTGCTCCGATACCGGTCATGACCGATGTGCCGTTAATGAGGGCGAGTCCTTCCTTGGCTTCCAGAACGACGGGCTGTGCTCCGATGGCCTTCAGGATGTCCAGTCCGTGCAGCGTTGTTCCGCCGATGCTTGCGGTACCTTTTCCGATCAGGATCAGGGCCAGAGAGGCAAGGGGAGCCAGATCGCCTGATGCGCCAAGCGATCCCTGCGAGGGAATGGTGGGATACACATGTCTGTTCAGGAGCTCAAGCAGCAGATGCTCCACTTCAGGACGAACGCCGGAGTGTCCACTCGCAAGGGTGTTGGCCCGTATCAGCATGACAGCGCGCGCTTCGTCTTCGCCCAGAGGACGCCCCACGCC
>CAZEWU010000042.1:0-8126 GCA_964516155.1 uncultured Caldisericota bacterium | reverse complement strand
AGAAACTTTTTGCACAGCGCGAAGAGCCTGTTCTCCAGCAGAACTGAAGGTTCTGCGCTTCTTCCTGCCGCTTGAATAGAAAGGTGAGCTTATGAGTTTTTATCTTGTCCCTGTTCTTATAGAGATTGCTGTACTAATTATCATGTGTTTTGCAGCCAGAATGAAACCGGATTCTGTCGTAGGAGTCAGGCAGCCATGCAACGTCATATCCTGTGCATCCTCCCGCTCTGTGCCTGTGTAATTGTTTGGAAGTATGAAGGAGGTTGATCTTATGAATCCATATTTTATCATAGCGCTTATCGGACTTGCTTTACCGGTCGTCTTTTATGCTATCGCGCGCATAAGACCGAATAATGTTGTAGGGCCCATCTTGACCGGGACGACGCTGCCTGCTGCGTATAGCAGCCGGGAGATTTGGCAGAAAGCAAATGAGAAAGCAGTACGGATTATGTCTGTTTTCGGTCCGATATTAAGTATCATAAGTCTGCTGTTCTACCGAAAGCCTGTATCCTTGACAACAGGCGGACCGTACCTGGGTTTTGGTCTGCTGGCTGTTGGCATTGTCATGTTCATTTACCTCTATTCCTACTGTGAAAGGGCGCTTCGAGAGAAAGCTGCAGGGAAGAGTCCGGTTGCGGCGGAGACCAACGGTACTGCCGGCGCCTCAAGGATCAACGCCGTTCTGCTCCTCCTGATCAGTATCGCATTTGCCATTCTTGGTATCCTGGAGATCTCTGGTCATCCGGGTACGCAGACGGCAGCACGAAATACAGTGAGAGTCATAAGCGGGATCGGGTACATCGGTATCGGAGCGTTCTTTACCGGTCGTCTTTCCCGCTTTCTGTCAAGGACCGAGAATACCACAGCGTTTGAACGCGAAGTGATCTGCTTTATCGCCGTTCTTCTTCTGTGGACCGCTCTTTTTGCGATCATTTCCACGTATCGCGTCTGATACGGAGACTGATGCTAAAGAAGTAAAAAGAAGGAAAGCAGCCTGATGAGTTTCTATATTTTCCTTGCACTTGTTGGCATTTTCGTACCAGTTATGACGTACCGTGCAGCCAGGATGAAACCAAATTCTGTCATGGGAATCAAACTGCCGGCACATATGCTGACCCTGAGGTGCGGAAAAAGACAAATAAGAAGGGTACTCAATTGTCTGCCATTTTTGGATCCATTACAACTGTTGTAAGTCCTGGTTTTTACTTTGCTGGTATCGTGCCTATATAGCCTTAGGTCTGCGGCCATGGCTATCACGGTTCTATACCTCTACTTCTATTCCGGGAATCTGCTCCGGAAGGTCCTTGCACGGGCCGGGCGCCGCCCCTCTGCCTGCAGAGGATATGATTGGTATTTCCAAGGCCAATGTCATTGCTCTGCTGGTCGCAGCTATTGCCTTTGTTGTTGCCGGGATCCTTTCTATCTACAGCCACGCAGGTACCTCTCTGGGCATCAGGGTAGGCAATGTCTTCCATGACGCAGCAACATGGCATAAGGTGAATACGGTTGGCGGGATCGGAGATATCATCATCGGGCCTATCAGCGTATCTTTTCCTGCCCTGAGCGTTAGAAACCAGTCCTGAAGCTCTTCATTCGCTGCATTGAGCCGTCACATTGAAGCATCACATTAACCTTCCGGGCCGCTTGTTCTCCCTTCCAGCCGTCATACGGATATACTGGTTACGAAAAAGATGAACTGACAGGAGTATGCCGATGAGAAGACTGATGACCGTTCTGGCCTTTGTGGGAGGATTGCTGGGGCTCGGGAACTATATCTCGGATGGATGGACGACGCTGCCCGGCGGACACAACTACTATGGTGCAAGCAATACTGTTTCCGTGGCGCTGCTCACGGTTGCCGGCATTGTATCCGCCGTCGCCCTGCTGCGCAGCCGGCGTACCATGCCGGAGGAAGAGAAAAAGGACTATCTGGCGACGCTGCTCCTTTCCGTGGCCGCCCTGGCGCTCCTGGGAGGCTGGATGCTGTTCCGGCTGACCCGGGCCGCATAATGATCTGCTTTCCGCCCGGTATCTCCCCGACCCTGACTACGTGGCGAGGATCTCCGCGATAGTCCCTGGCGTCTTGAGGCCGTGCCCCGTAAATACCGTCACTACGACCTCACCGGGATTCATCCCGGCAGCATAGCGCCGCGCGCCGGCGATGACCGCCGCCGACGTCGGCTCGATCAGCCAGCCACGGCGACAGCACTCCCGCAGGCTCCCGGCGATCTCCTGTTCCGACACGGTAACAAACCGGCCCTGCGTCGCCCGGACAGCTGTGAGGATCTCCGATCCGCGAACAGGAGCAGCAATGGCGATGCCCTCCGCAATCGTATGCCCGGCAGAGAGACATTGCAGTTCCTGGGCTCCCGCTTCAAACGCCGCCGCCAGAGGATCACATGCGGCAGCCTGGACAGCGATGATGCGCGGCATATGGGCGACGACCCCGGCCTGCACAAGCTCATGGAACCCAATGAAGGCCCCCAGCAGCAGCGTGCCGTTGCCCACCGGTAATACCAGCGTATCCGGCGCCCGCCACCCAAGCTGTTCGGCCGTTTCATAAGCAAACGTCTTCGTCCCCTGCAGAAACCAGGGGTTATACACATGGCTTGCATAAACTGCAGTCCCGGCTGCTTCACGGGCCGCTGCCGCGGCGGCCTCCCGTGAGCCGGGTATACGGTGCAGCGTCGCGCCGTACGCCTCTATCTGGAACGTCTTGGCAGAAGATGTGTCCGCAGGAACATAGATGTCACAGACGATACCGGCCTGCGCAGCATACGCCGCTATGGCGGTGCCGGCATTGCCGGAGGAGTCCTCCACAACATGCCTGACTCCCCGGGCATGCAGATACGTCATGAGCACGGCGGCACCCCGGTCTTTGTAGGAGCCGGTGGAGAACAGCTGTTCCTGTTTGACAAGCAGCGTCCGCCCATCAAACAGGATCGGGATCAGCGGCGTACGCCCTTCGCCCAGGGAGACCCGGTCGGCGGCATCGACCGGGAGAGCCTTCTCATATCGCCACAGACCCTCCGCCCGGCGATCGACCATGGCGGGGACGAACGGGGGGACAGCGTCAAGACTCAACGGCCCTCCGCAGTCGCAGCGCCACCGGCGCGGGTCTGCTTCATATACTGTTCCACAGCGTTCACAGACAAGATGTATCATTACAGTTGTCTCCCTTCACCTGTTTGTACTTCCCTATCCGTTCGTCCGGCGGCAAGCCCCGGGCCGGATGAACTTGCCTGTAAATTCTTCATAGGAAGGAACAGTTTTTGAAGTATCATTGGCTTATGAAAAAACAATGGACGGCAACCACAGCCCGGATATGTGCGCTGATCAAGAACCCATGGCCGTTTGCAGCGCTTATCGGGGTCGCCCTTGTGTATATCGGCACCCTGGTCTCCGGCCTTGCAGAAGACGTTCTGGAACGGGAAAGCATTGTCCTTGCAGACGGCCGCCTCGTGTACTGGCTGGCAGCCCGGCGCACTTCCATCGGGATCCAGTTCTTCAGAGATGTCTCCCTGGCAGGAAACTGGGAGGTCGCCATCAGTCTCCTTGCCGTCATGGCCGTCATCTTCTGGAAACGACATCTGCGGGCAATACTGACGATACTGCTGGCATGTGCCGGCTCGGAAGCTGTCGTCTATTTCGGCAAACTCGCTCTTGACCGACCGCGCCCTCCTGCCGTCCTGGCGGTCGTGCGCGAACTGGATGCAAGTTTCCCTTCCGGCCATGCCAATATCTCAGTTTCCTGCTATGCACTGGGATTCTATCTGCTGGCACGTTATACGCGATCCCGGCGCCTGCGGAAGCTATGGTATGGGCTGGCCGCCGCAGTCCCCCTGCTCATCGGTTTCAGCCGGCTCTATCTTGGTGCACATTATCTGTCCGACGTTCTTGCAGGCTGGTGCATCGGCCTCTGGTGGTCCATCCTGGCCATGGGGATCGCCGGCTTCCAACGCCGACGTGCTGTTCAGCGGCACAGAGAGCAATAGTCGGACGCTACGGCTGCTTGCTCAGCTTCTGCAATACCGCTTCCAGGGACCGCAGTTCCGTACCGGCATCCGCAAAATTTCCCACAGCATTGTATTGCTTGTATCGTTCCATATGCGCCAGAGCCTCGGCAATGAGAGTCTTGACGCTGTTTGTGACGACCGGCGGCGTTGTCGTCGTTCCCGTGCCCGGTGACGCCGGGGCCGGCCCGACGCCTCCGAGATCAACGGTCGTCCCCAGCAGATTACTGAGGGCCTGATCAAGGTTATCACCCCACGTCAGCTTGTCTTTGGTCGCAGCAACGACCTTCTTGATCTGCGGCATCTTGGAACCGCTGGATTGCAGGTAGATGGGCTCGATATAGAGCAGCGAACCGTCTACCGGCAGAATAAGCATATTGCCGCGGAGGACCTGGGATCCCTGCTGGTTCCAGAGCGTCAGCGTCTTGGAGATCTCTGTGTCCTGATCGATACGGGCTTCAACCTGGTAAGGTCCGAAGACGGCGCGATCCTTGCTGAATTTGATAACAGAAACAGGGCTCCCGCTTCCCAGGTCGGAGCTGATAGCCATGAGAGCAACCAGGTTGTCCTTGCCGGAGGGCGTGAACGGCGTCACCAGTGAAAAGGTCATGGAAGACGATCCGGGGAGCTTGAAGAAGATGTAGTACGGCTGGACTGTCGTATCCTGCGTCAGATATTTTTCCCTGCCGATCGACCACTTATCCTCCTGGCCGTAGAAAACGCCCGGATCCGTCATGTGATATTTGGCGAATACCTTGCTCTGCAGTTCGCCGAGCCCTGAGGGGTACCGGTAATGTTTCTGGACAAATGAGGGAGCATCGTCCAGCGATTTGAACAGACCGGGATACACCCGGTTGATGGTCGCCGCGATAGGGTCTGATGTATCGATACGGTAGAAGGTCGTCGTTCCGTCAAATGCATTGACGGTATACATGAAGCTGTTCCGGATGTAATTGATACTCTTTCCACCAAGCTCACCGGTCTCGCTGTAATATTCGCTGTAGGGGAAGTACTGTGAGGTCGTATAGCCCTGGCCGAACCAGTACAGCCCGCCGTCATCGCCCACGACCAGGTAGGGATCGCTGTCCACATTGAGGAAAGGGGCGATGTGCTGAATACGCTCCTGCACGTTGCGATAGATCATGATGCGCGAACTGCTGCTGATCTGGTCCGACAGCAGGATGTTGATATCCTTGTTGACAAAGGAAAAAGCGAGCCGGTTGAGGAAGGACAGCCGGATACCACCGTTGCCGGTATATTGATATTGCTTGTTCGTATCCCCCTGAGGGTAGTCAAACTCCTGGGAATTGCCTTTGACGATGACAAATCCATTCTGGCCCTCTCCGTAGTAGATACGCGGTTCTGTGATCTGAGGAAAACCGCCGGAACTGGTCGGAGGAATATTGCTGACCTTGTACACAGGCGCTCCCTCTGATGAGAAATCACTGACGCCGTTGACGACGGCGCCGAACCCATGCGTATAGACCAGCCGGTTGTTCACCCAGCTGCGCGACGTCTCCGGAAGGAGCGACTGATCCAGTTCACGCGCCGCTATCATGACCTCCTGAGATACGCCGTTGATGGTGTAACGATCCAGATCGATATCGTTGAATTTGTAGTAGCTGCGAATGGACTGCAGCTGTTCATTCGAATCAGCAAGCGCCTGCCAGTCCCAGAGACGGACATTCTGAAGAAGTTCCTTGTTGGATTCGACGACAGCGGCACTGAGCTTGGTCTGAGTCCCGGGGTCAGCGATGACCTTGACATTTGACAGCCCGAATGCCTGGTTCGTCGCTTTGATGTTATTAATCAGATATGTCTTCTCGCGGTCCAGTTCGTCCGGCTTCACGACGACACGCTGGTACAGCGCAGGAATGCCGGATATCAGGAGAACATAAGCAACAAGGGTAACGGCCCCTACCCATCCGAGAAAACGGGGACTCGCGATACGCGGCCGGAATGACGCCAGAAGGAAAATGATTCCGCAGATCAGAATACCGATCGCCATCACTTTGGTAAGAGGAATACGGAGAGCATGGTCCGTATTATTCACGCCGAAAACAACACCGTTGCTCCGGAACAGCAGCCCATACATGGAGCACCAGACAGCGGCTGCGGCGATAATCAGAAGGATCCCGACGAAGATACTCAGGCGGCTGCGCAGACTGTGCCGGAGCGTAGCGTCATCGGGCATGGATTTGGCGACCAGGAAACTGGCACCGATAACAGCGATCCCGCCCAGCGCCATTTCGGCCAGGATCCCGAGCAGGCTGCGGACAACGGGAAACGTAAAGAAATAGAAACTGATATTGTTCCCGAAGATCGGATCACGATAAGAAGTCGACGGGGCCTGCCGCAACGCAGCCAGGAGCTGCAGACTCATACTCGAAGCAGCCAATCCCACGAAGTGCGCAACAAGCACTGCAACGACAATACGCGTCCATTTGAGGGCACGGGACGTCCGGTGCGCATTTTCTGGATTCATCCCGGCGAAGACACCGTGTGGCAAGGCTGTTATCAGCCAGACGATGACATAGGTACCGACTGCCGCCGCAAGATACGTCACGATCTGGGCCAGAGTCCTCGTCCAGAAAACCTGGCGGTATCCTGTTTCAGCAAAAAACAGGTAATCCGTGTAGAGACCGGCAAAAGCCGTAAAGATGAGAGCGGCGGTCGCTATGATGAGAAATACCAGACTCAGACCAAATCCCCAGCCACTATGTCGCCGTCGTCGTACCCAGACGAAAAGAGCGACAGCAATCAGAAGCAAGGTACTGAAAACAGCAATCAATGTAGCCTGTTGAGTCATGATGCAGCAACCTCCTGTCTCGTAGCGCAAACTCCCCGTGCACGACCAGCTCTGCGGGAGGCACAACATGAGAGCGACCTCGCCCCGCGTGCCCACAGTGTACACCCTTCAATCAGACACACAACAACACAGGTTGTTCACGAAAAAAAATTTGCAGAGGCAGCAAAAGCGCCCCGCTTCGGCGGAGCACTTGCAGTAGCTGCTCAGAACTCCGGTCGTCAGGGAACAGCGCGAGTGATCGTCACCGTACGTGTCTCTCCATTCCACCCGACATTCGCTCCAAGGTTCACTGCAACAAACTGAATAGGCAGCATAAGCCGGCCGTTGATAATCTGCGCAGCCACCCTTGTATTGGACGGATCGATGGGAACAGCGATTCCATTGACCGTTGCTTTCGACTTTCCAACGATCATGACAATTTCCGTTGAACCAAGCTTCACGCTTGCCGTCCTGGCAGAATCATCCCAGACAGCTGTTCCGCCCAGCGCTTCAACGACTGCCCGTGCAGGAACAAGCGTTCTGTTCTGCAGAATGATGGGAGGCGCATCCAGGGCGGCACTGACCCCATTGACATTCATGGTCGGAGACCCGATCTGCAGCAGAAGAACAGTCTGCTGCGCCCGTGTCGCTATCAGGACCGGTATGACATATGCCTTGTCAGGTAACGTCGCCGCTCCGCCGGATCCACCGTATAGTTGCACGTTACCGATGTCCAGTTCCGTCGCGCCGGTTCCAAGAGCTTTGAATGTCACAAGAGCGATATCCCCGCTCCCGCTTACCGGCGCAGCATTATCCTTCAGCGTTGCTCCCAGCTGTATCTTGCCGGCCGTTGCGTGGCTCTCGATAAACAATGCATCCTTCCCAAGCAGGGACCCCCGGTCGACACGCACAAGCTGGAGAGCCCGAGTGTCATAGGCGATCTGACACCCTGCTCCATAAAGATCGTCAGCTCCATGTATGCTGATGGGAACGGTAAACGTCGCGCCTGCTGCCGCCGTCATCTGATCCCCTCCCACCACTGCAGTAGATGCCTGAACGACGGCGACATCGGCATGAACTGTCGCCGGCGCAGCCGGATCCAGCTTGCTGCCGACAGTTACGTTCACTGTCTCTGTCACGTCCGCGGCAAGACCCGCCGGCACGTGGACCGTAACAGCCACCGCCCCTGTCTGCCCTGCCGCAACAGAAAGAGATGCCGGGGTCGCTGAAGCGGTCCAGCCACCCCCCGCCGGAACCTGGGCATACAGGGAGAAGACGTCGGACCGCGCGCTGCGATTGCGGACACCGAGCCTGAACGATACGGA
>CAZEWU010000041.1:0-8239 GCA_964516155.1 uncultured Caldisericota bacterium | reverse complement strand
ATGGAGCAACATGGACCGACGCCTGCAGAGTTGCCGGAAGCGCTGTGGAAGCTGGGAACATCGGTGCGGCGATCTCTTTACGAACGGGGAATCGTTGTCGATGGCAACATCGCAGGATTTCAGCAACCACAGCGGCTTCCCGGGACGCTACCCCCGGCAGCATCAGATATAGTGATAGGTTCTTTCCAGGAACGTGCAGACTCTCTCCGTCGGTCTATCAGTGCGACGCTCCAGGGTGGACGGAGCGTCGCACTGATCGTAAGCTCGGAGACCCTCAATGATCTTTATGCAACTCTCCTGAATACCTGGCAACTTCCTGTCACCTGCTGGCCAGCCTCTGGCAAAAAGAGACGACGGGAGGAACGAACCGCTACGATCTGGCTCAGTACGCGTCAGTTCTCCTCTGCTCTCCTGCCGGAGATCGGGTATATCGTCCTGGATATGGGGATTCCCGGCGAATGGCCGTTTTTCTGGCAGCGTTTTTCACTGAGAAGTCTTCTTGCAGCAGTCCATGACATCGCTCATTCCAGGAACATTCGCGTCACAACAGGAATGAGCGCGCTGACCCTGTCCGCCCTTGACGCCTGTCAGAGTTCTCTGGCAAGCATTCATATCTCAGAAACCCCAGCCTCAATGTCTGATGGACCTTCATTCTACCTCCGTACTCCAGCTCAAAAGACACAGCAGGGAAAACCACAGGGGCCGTACGGCATTATCCTTCCTCCGGTTCTGCAACAACTTCGCAAAACATATGACCAGGGGAATAATTCTCTTCTGCTACTCAATATCCGTGGATTCGCCACCATGATCGAATGCCCTGAATGCGGATATACGGCAACGTGCCCGACCTGCGGGGCGACCCTGACGCTTAACGCTGATCATACAGAACTGTTCTGCAAACAGTGTGGTCATTCGGAGAAAGCTCCCGACGTCTGCCCGAATTGTCACGGAACTCAATTGCGTTCGCGGGGATATGGGATCGACCGGCTGGCCCGGGAACTGCGGCGGACTTTTCCCGAGTCGTCGATCAAAGTTCTTGTCCCCGGAGAAGAGGTGAATGATCATACCATCCTTCCCGCATTATACCTTGGCACTTATGCGGATGTACAACGGTTCCCATCTTTGCGCCCTGCACTTACCGTGTTCCCAGATATAAGCATCGGGCTGCAGCATCCTGTCTTCGATAATGTAGAACAGTTGGTTGCCATTATCCACGGAACGATCACGGAGGCCCGGGGGGCACCGGTTATCGTTCAGCTGGACCGGCGGACTCTTGGGTTGCAGTCATCTTTGAAAAAGGGAGCCGCTGCACAGTTTCTCAGGACGGAAGAAGAACAGCGCAAAGAACTTATGATGCCTCCGTTTTCCCGGCAATTTGATATTCACCTGCCATGGAAGTCTTCTCTGCCCGATTCCGACAAACTTATTCTGGAACTCAGGGAAGACCTTTCCAATGCGGGCATCGCTGTTCAGGGGCTCCACGCAGATATCCTTGCCGCCCGGCCGCATGCGCACATGCTTTCTATAGAATTTCGGGCGGACTCGTCACAACTTTCCCTGGAACATCGTGTCGCTGAAGTTCTTAACCACAGAAAACTCTTTCAGAATGCCGGTATCCGGGTATACTGATGTTATGAAGATTATTGTTATCGGCAGTCCCATCTTACGTAAGAAAGCACAACCTGTTCGAAAAGTAACACATGATCTTGTCAAACTGGCCGGATCAATGGAGAGTATCATGAAGCCAACAGGGGTCGGCTTGGCAGCGCCCCAGATTGGACTGAGCCAGGCTTTTTTTATTTATGATGTCGGAGAAGGGCTGCGCCTGATCGTGAATCCACAAATCCTGGAAAGAAAAGGATCCGCTTCGGACGAGGAAGGATGCTTGAGCATTCCCGGCATCTGGGCCCCTGTCGAACGAGCTACCGAGATTACACTCTCCTACCTGGACCACAGTGGAAAACGACGCATACGCAAGTTTACGGATTATGAAGCCCGGGTGATTCAACATGAGTCTGATCACCTCGAGGGCGTTCTTTTTGTCGATCTCATCAAGGATCCAACCAAGATTTCCATACAGGACGGAAGTCCGGTCGCTGAGATTTTTTCTCAGAAGCTGAGGGTGACAGAACCCTGAACCCGACAAAATGAGCGTTTCCCTGAAAATCGCCGTCTTTGGATCATCTTCTATATCTGTTCCTGTTTTCGAGGCTCTCCGAAAACAATTCGAGATCGCTCTTGCTGTCATTTCGGATGAACCTCATATGCGGCGCGGGAAAACCATCATCAATCCTGTTCAGACATGGGCAGAAGCAGCTGAAATCCCAGTTCTGAATGGGACCATGGTCCCAGCCGATCAACTGGCTGCCGTCCTCCATGCCAAAGCTGTCGATCTTCTTTTCCTTCTCTCCTATGGAAAATTGCTTTCCGAGGATCTGCTCGATATCCCGCGCCTCGGGTCTCTGAATCTGCATCCATCTCCTCTGCCTTTCTACAGAGGAGCAGCTCCCATTGAACGACAGATCATGGAAGGGGCCACAACTTCGGCGGTAAGCATCATCCGGATGAGCGGCAAGCTTGATCGCGGAGAGCTCCTGGCACAGGAGCCGTTTGCGATTGCTCCTTCTGACTATCGTCCCGAAGTAGAAGCTTCGATTATCCGGGTAGGCATTCCGCTGGTGCTGCGCGTCATCGATGATCTTGTACATGCTCGATCGCATGCTATTCCGCAGGCAGAAGCAGGATCCTACGCGCATAAGCTTACGCAGGCAGATGAGCTCATTGACTGGACCCGACCGGCACAGAACATCCTGAATCGTATCCGCGCTCTTTTTCCTGACCCATGTGCTGCCACCTTCTGCGGTGCAGAGCGAGTCAAGATTCTACGAGCACAACTTTTCCCATCTGATGTCATCACATCCTCTCTTCTTTTACCTGATGCTGCTGCCGGTGGGACCATCACGCTCTTTTCCCATCACAGAGCCGTTGTGCAATGCGGAGATGGCTGGCTTGAGCTTCTCCAGCTCCAATTTCCTGGGAAGAGGGCAATGTCGACGGCTGATCTTCTTAATGGGAGACGGCTTGTTCCTGGCATGGTGTTTTCTTCTCCTCATGAATCATAGTTCAGGACCCAGCGAAAGTTATCCACAGTATGCAATTCACTACCATAAATATAGATTTGTGCTACTGTAGATAAGTACGCCAAAACTTAGTGAGACAAGCCGAGAGCAAAAAGGAGCACAGCGCAAGCGGGGGCCGTTCCAGCAGCAACAGTTGCAAGGTCGTTTGGCACAAGAGAAGAAGCAGAGGCAGAAGCATTGCGCCTCCACGCATTTGCATACGGAAGGTATTCACGTAATACGGCATCTCGCCGCCCCAGGCACTAGCACCAAGACAAGACGCAACCAGAGCGTCTCGTAGACCTGTTCAGGAAACACAGGCAGAGCACAATGCAGTTTTTGGACCACAGGAGAAGATTTGCCGTACAATCTTACGTCCTATGATTCCAAATTCATTCCTAGGGGCTATTTCGCTAGAGTATATTTTCTCTTGGTCAGAGAGACGCAGGTAAAGCGAAAGGACTCTAGAGTTTGATGTCCTTTTCTGCAGCGTGCTCAATACGATCGCTCGTATGTATGTAGATTTGCGTAGTTGTAATGCTCGCATGCCGAAGTGTATCTCTCACTTGTTCAATTGTCGCGCCGTTCTCAAGAGCCATCGTAGCAAATGTATGTCTTAATGAATGAGCTGAGATGCGAGAGCTGTAGACGCCCATTTCCGCCAGACGAGTCTTCACACACTTGCGCAGCGACTGTGTGCTCAGTCTTGTGCCACTGTTGCACGTAGAATGCGACACGAACAACGGTGCATGCGGGTCACTGCACTTCCGGGCTGCAAGATAGTGAGCAATGGGCTCATACGCTTCACGCGTCAGGACGACGAAATCATCCTTGGCATCTTTGCCCTTGCTTCGGACGTACAGCAGCGTTGCATTAGATGTCTGCCGAATATCCTCAACGTTCGACGCCACGACTTCCATGGTGCGCAATCCTGTCCGCAGCATCAGGTTAATCATTGCATAGTCTCGTAATCCGATGAGATTGGAGAGATCCACCGATGCCAGCAGATCGCGCGCCTGTTGAACAGTCAGGGGGTCGCGGTTAAAGCCATAGGAGCGTTTGAATCCGCGTATGCCAGCTGTCACATCGGGGTAGATACGGCTTGATTCAAGGAATTTGAAGAATTGACGGACAGAAGTAAGGTAGAGATTCCCTGTTCTCGGGGACAGTCCCTGAGCCAGAAGCTGACTTTTGTACTGAACCAGGTCTGTTTTTGTAAGATAGCCGACAGCTCCGCTTTCTTCCCGGCTGGCAAGAAATTCTTTAAAACGTTTCAGGGCATTTCTGTAGACGTTTTTGCTCTTGATACTTATGTCCTGAGACAGAAGGAACGCCTCAATCAGCTGATCCAGATTCGCTGCAAGTGCACCCGCCGGCTGTCGCGGCGTCACTTCTCTCATTTTTGAGGAGTAGAACCAGGAGTTTCATCTGCCGAAGGGCTAGAAGTGTCTGAGACAAAACCGGCATTTTTGAGAGCATCCATTTTGATCATGGACGGATCCCACGGTGGGTCAAAAACAAGATCAACTTTGACATCGTGTACCTCGCTCAATGTGCGGATCGCCTGATCAACCTGCTGAACAAGGTATCCGCTCATGGGGCACTGTGGAGCTGTCATCGTCATGCGTACATGGACATCTCCGGTTTCATCGATATCAATTCCATAAACAAGTCCCAAGTCAACAACGTTGATCGGAATTTCTGGATCAAACACTGAACGCAGAACATTCATAACCTGCTCTCGCTCAACCATGATTACGCCTCCGGTTGATCAACACGCGAAATACGCGCTCCGAGCTGACAGAATTTATTCTCAAGATGTTCGTATCCCCGGTCGATATGATGGATAGTTTTTACTGTTGTCGTTCCATGAGCTGCCAGCCCGGCAAGAACAAGCGCAGCGCCACCACGCAGATCCTTTGCCTGAACCGTCGCCGAGTTCAATGCATCAACGCCTTCAATGATCGCAGTCTCCTCTGTAACTTTGATACGCGCACCCATACGTTCCAGCTCGAGAATTGCACCAAAACGATTTTCGAAAATGCTCTCGACAACAACGGAGTTACCGCGGGCAAGTGAAAGATAAGCGGTCATCTGCGGTTGTGCATCTGTCGGATATCCCGGGAACGTCAGCGTCCGGATATCCGTTGAACGATATCCCGGAACCCCTTTCACTGTGACAGAGTCATCTCCGTTGACCTCGACGATGGCACCCGTTTCCCTCAATTTGGCGATAATCGACCAGATATGACGCGCATCAATACCGGTAATAGTTACTTCTCCCTGAGTGATAGCAGTTCCAATCATCAGTGTTGATGCTTCAATGCGATCACCAATAATACGGTGAGAAGCACCATGCAATTCACTGACCCCCTCGATCCGGAATCCGAACGGAAAAACCGGAACAATGCGGGCGCCCGCTTTGTTGAGAAATGAGATGAGATCATAAACCTCGGGCTCCTGAGCGGCGTTGAAAACACGGGTAGTCCCCTCTGCAAGAGTCGCGGCAAGAAGAAGATTTTCTGTTGCTCCGACGCTGGGAAAATCAAGATACACATCACATGCCTTCAAAGAAGAAGCCTGACCGATGAGATATCCTTCTTTCCATTCGAACTGAGTTCCCATGGCACGCAGTCCCTTGATATGAAGGTCAATAGGTCTGGCCCCGATGCTGCAGCCCCCGAGTGACGGAAGCATTGCCTTATGTTCCCTGCCAAGCAAGGCGCCGACGAGTGTCTGTGTCCCACGCAAACTATATCCATTGCTGTTTTCGACACGCGAATCAATAGGGCCGCGCGTATCGAGAACCAGCTCTGCATTCGCAAACGACACGACCTTGACACCCATGCTCTCAACAAGTTTAAGCAGGGACCGAAGATCGCTGATATCCGGAACATTCTGAAAGCTGACAACGTCGCGAACGGCAATGGCAGCGGCGACTAATGGAAGAATAGAATTCTTGGCACCGCTGCAGTGCACTGTTCCATGCAGCGATTGTCCTCCTTCAATAAGAAAACTCTGGTCTTTTGCCACGAAATCTTCCCCCTCTCACCGAATCCTATTCAAATGACGCTCAATAAGATCCAGGATACGTTGTGCTGTCGTACCATCGCCATAGGGATTTGCAGCCACGTTGCCACTGCCCTCCGGAAGCGTAAACTTGCAGCTTGCAAGTTCATCAAAAGATCGCATGATGAGCTCTTCGTCCTGACCAACCAGTTTCACCCAACCACTTGCAACGGCCTCAGGACGCTCTGTAACCTCGCGTAACAGCAACATTGGTTTGTGAAGAGTGACCGATTCTTCCTGGATCCCCCCTGAATCACTGAGCACTGCGACACAATGCTCCAACATATAGAGAAAATCAAAATAGGGCAGAGGATCTGTCAGGACCACATTCGGGAGACCAGACGCGATTCCGAAAACTGTATCATGAACAACCGGATTCAGGTGAACGGGAAAAACAAATGTCAACTCCGGATAGGTTTTCGATAATCGCACAAGAGCATCCGCAAAGATGGCGATACCTGTGTCCCAGTTTTCACGCCGATGCGCCGTCATGATGACAAGCGGTCTATCTACCGGCACCTTCGAAAGGACTGCCGGTGGAGCCAGGTGAGGAAGGGCCATGTGGACCGCATCTACGATGGAGTTGCCAACAATGGAAATACGGCTCGGATCAATCCCGTCATGCAGCAGATTGGTTTCTGCGTCCTTTGTCGGTGCGAAACACAGGTCTGACAATTGATCAGTGAGGATGCGGTTGATTTCTTCTGGAAACGGGCTGAATTTCTTGTGAGACCGGAGCCCGGCTTCAACATGACCGACCGGAATCTGTGCGTACGTCGCAGAAAGAGCTCCCATGAACGTCGTCGTCGTATCCCCGTGAACGAGAACCAGATCTGGTTGAAGTTCGGCAAGCGCGTCAGAGATCTGTGTCGCCAGAGTCGCGGTCAGGTAAGGCAACGTTTGCTTGCGCTTCATGACGTTCAGATCCCGCCACACTCTGATGCCGAAGAGCTGGACGACATCATCCAGCATCTGCATATGCTGGCCCGTCAGCAGAACATAACTGTCAAACCGGGAATCGTTTTCCAGAGCCTTAACGATCGGGGCCATCTTGATAGCTTCCGGGCGTGTTCCAAAAATCGAGAGAATTTTGCGTTTCATATTCTAATGAACTCCAAAGAAGGCTATAACTAAACCTATTGTACACAATGCGATGGTAACAAGATAATATACCGTTGTGATTTTTCGCTGGCTCCAGCCATGAAACAGGAGCCGATAATGAAAGTGCCCGTTGTCTGCTTCCATGGGAGACTGATGCCGCGCAAGCCGGCGGAAGATACTGGAAAACGTTTCTGCAATGGGAATGCCAAGCGCAAAGAGGGATACGATGAACATGACTGTAGTTGGAAGCTTAAGTGTGCCATAGACGGACAGGCAGGCAATCATGAACCCCAGGAATTCCGATCCGGCATCGCCAAGAAAGATCTTGGCCGGATTGTAATTGAAGACAAGGAATCCAAGGTCGGCACCGAGAAGAGCAACCAGAATGGCACCCATGGTCGGCATCCCTTTAAAAATAGCAAAGAAATACATCGCCAGTAGAACAAGAGCGGCAACTCCACCAGCCAACCCATCCAGACCATCGATGAGATTCAGCGCATTGGTAATGCCAACGATCCAGAGGTATGTAAGGATGATCCCCAGAAAGCCCAGCTGAAAATGACCACCCTGAAAGAAATTACTGAACGATGTCACCCGGACGCCGCACAGGATAACAACGGCAGCGGCTACTGACTGAATCAGCAATTTCAGCAGTGCCGGGATATCGAACATATCGTCAAGCAACATACCAACGAAAACGATGCCACCTCCGATGAGGATCCCCTTTAACTGTGCCGTAAGGGAATTGAAGAACAGGACGGGAATGATAAAAGCAACAGCGATAGCGATGCCACCCGTACGCGGTGTTATCTTGGCATTAACCCTGCGCCGCCGCGGGCCGCTCTTCTCCATATCCTGTTGGGTCGACGGTTTGTCTGTGATACCCAGCCGGAGCCCCAGTCTGATGGCAAAGGGGGTAAGAATAAGGCTCAGTGCCAAAGCAACAAGGA
>CAZEWU010000040.1:4658-8269 GCA_964516155.1 uncultured Caldisericota bacterium | reverse complement strand
CTCGTCGTTCGTGATGTCGATGCCGTCGCGGAAGTACTCGCCGTCAAGCGAGACCTTGAGGGGTACGACGGTGACGCCGTGCTCTTCAACATACGCTTGCGGCAGACACGCCATACTGTCTGTTACGATGTGGATAGCCATTACCGGCTCCTTTCTCCACCTGCATATTAATCCCCTTGCCTGTCGGTCTCATACCCTGGAGGGCGACCTCATCAACTGACACTCTCCTGACAGGAATGCATCAACTATAAATTATAGTGTAGTATAGCACAGCGTGTCTCTCCTGTTGTCTCTCCGGTGGATACAAAACTTGTGGATCGTGGTGCAGATACCATTCATCCAGCGTCTCCGGAGGCGCAAGATGTGCTATACTAGCTTGTTACAGGACAATCCGGGACACGTGGCGAGGTGATGGTGGCAGGCGGAAAAAATGACGGGAGATCTCATGCAATGGCTCATGGCCATACGTTCGCCGCCCTGCGGTACCCGAATTACCGGCTGTGGTTTGCCGGGCAGCTTGTTTCCCTGTTTGGAACGTGGATGCAATCGACAGCACAGGGATACCTTGCTTTTCAGCTGACGAAATCATCCGCCTTTCTTGGCTACGTTGCCTTTGCTTCCGGCATCCCGACCTGGCTCTTTACGCTGCATGGAGGGGCGGTCGCCGACCGGATACCGCGCAGACGCCTGATCCTGTACACCGAGAGCTCCATGCTTGCCCTGGCTTTTATCCTTGCGTTCCTTACGTTCACAGGGCTGGTGCGTCCCTGGCACATTCTGATCCTCGCGTTTCTGCTGGGCACAGCCAATACGCTTGAAGCCCCGGCCCGCCTCGCGTTTGTCGATGAGCTGGTTGATGACAAGGCGTACCTGGCCAACGCCGTCGCACTCAACGGATCCATGTTCAACATGGCCACGGCGGTGGGACCGGCGGTCGCCGGCGGCGTCTATGCCGTCCTGGGGCCCGGCTGGTGTTTTACCATTAACGGGTTCTCGTTCATCGCGGTCATCATCGCTCTGTCTCTCATGCGTCTGCGGCCGGCGCGCACCGTGCCCCAGCAGGGAAGCCTGACGGCAGGAGCCATCCAGGGGCTGCGCTATGCCTGGGAACATCCGGAGATCCGCTCTCTTCTGCTTCTGGTCGGTATCACCTCGTTCTTCGGGCTTTCCTTTACGGCGCTTATCCCCGCCTGGGCGGTCGACGTCCTGCACGGGAATGCAAGCACCGGAGCGACGATCACCGGCCTCCTGCAGTCGGCACGCGGTGTGGGGGCCATGCTGGCCGCCCTCATGAATGCGACGATCAGCCATCTGAAGATCAAGGGAAAGCTCCTGACCCTCGGCTTCTTTGCCTATCCTGTTGCGCTCGCGGCCTTCGCCCTCGTGCGGAACATTCCGCTTTCGCTGGTTCTCATCGGGATCGTCGGGTTCGGAAGCATCCTTGTGGTCAACCTCAGCAATATTCTGGTACAATCAAGTGTGGATGATGCGATCCGTGGCAGGATCATGGCGGTGTACAATCTCGTGTTCGTGGGAGTGATGCCGATCGGTTCCCTCCTGACCGGCTGGCTTGCTGAGCGGGCGGGAAACGTCGCCGCCGTCATGACGACTGCCGTTCTCTCGCTGGTGAGTGCTGTTCTCCTGTATGTTTTTGTGCCGCGCCTCCGGGCCATCGCATGAGCAGAAGGCGCTGAAAGGAGCAACCATGAATGAAGAGCTGGAACCAGGAGCATTGCTTGCGCAGGGCAAGACAGCCGCGATCTACGCGGCGGGGAAAGATCGTATCCTCAAACTGTTCGTGAAGGGATTCCCCGCCTCGCTCATCGAACGCGAAGCGGCCGGCATGCACGCGGCAGAGGCTGGAAATCTGCCCGTGCCGCGCCTTCTGCAGACTGTCACCGTGGACGGTCGCCAGGGCCTTGTCATGGAGCGTGTCAGAGGACACAGCATGCTGCAGCTCCTTGCCCGGGAACCGACGCATACGTCCCGCTTTGCACGCATGTTTGCTGAATTGCAGGCGCAGGTGCACTCCTGTTCCGGGACGGGGTTGCCCTCCTGCTCCGAGGACATGGCCCGCCGCATTGCCCGCGCCGGGGTCCTGGCGCGTGTCAAGGGCAACGCTCTGGCGGTGCTTGAGCTTCTCCCGGATGGAAATGCGCTCTGTCACGGCAACCTGCATCCCGGCAATGTCCTTGTGACGGCAAAGGGGCCGTGTCTTATCAACTGGGATGCCGCCGTCTGCGGCAATCCCGCTGCTGATGCCGCCAGAACGGCGCTTATCCTGCGCATTGGCGATGCGCCCGGCGGCATGTTTGCTTCCGGCTGGACGGAACGGGAGACCAGAAACAGGTTCTACCAGATCTGGCTGAAACGGTACCGCGAGCTGCGACCCGAGGCCGCCGATGTGTGGAACTGGCTCCTGCCGGTAGCGGTGGCGCGCCTCGCGGCCGATATCCCTGCTGAACGGCCGCGCCTGCTGCAACTTATCGAACAGCTGCAGAAAACTCCCTGAACCTCCTGCACAGGCATTGCTTTTCGGTGTTCTGCCGGTACAATAACGGACTGCCCGTTTTTGGACATCACCATCCGTAAGGAGGAATCATGGAGAAGCTTGATGTTATCCTTCTGATCGGCCGGCCGGCCGCCGGCAAGAGCGAGACGATCGATTTCCTGAACCACTGCTCCGATGAGGAGCGGCTTCAGAAGTACCATATGGCGCCGCTCGATGAGTTTGACGATTTTGTCTATGTCTGGCAGTCGTTTGAAAACGACAATATCCGCGAGCATATGGGGCTCCCGCGACGCGATACCGACGCCAATCTCTACTTCCTGGATGATCGCATCTGGGATTTCTTCATCGAGCGTATCGACCTCGACTTCCGCAAGGACCTGGCCCGCGATCCGGCCTTCCTGAAGGACCACACGGTCCTGATGGAATTTGCGCGCGGCGGAGAGCATGGGTTTGAGCGCGCGTTCCAGCACCTGTCGGACGAGATCCTGAACCATGCCGCCATCCTGTATATCGACGTCTCCTTTGAAGAATCTCTGCGCAAGAACCGCAGGCGTTTCCGTCCTGAGCAGGCGGACTCCATCCTGTATCACTCCCTGGAAGACGAGAAGATGGAACGCTACTACAAGATCAATGACTGGGCCCAGCTTTCCCGGGGAAAGGACGAAGGGTTCATCGACATCCGGTCGCATCACGTCCCGTTTGCCGTTTTTCATAATGAACCCGAAAAGACGCTTGACCCCGTCCTGCTGGGAAGAGAACTCCGGAAGGTGACCGGCCGGCTCCTTGACCTCTTCACGTCAGAGGGTTGAAGAAGCCTTCAAGCATGCTACAATCAAAGGTCGAAGCATGCTCAACTTGTACGCCTAACGCGCAAATTCTGTAGAGAGGAGTAGTGCACTATGGCCGTATTCGATATGACTGTCCACGAAGACGTTCTCGCAAAGACCGTCAAGCGTGCGCAGGAACGTAATATCATCATCCCGACATTTGCTCAGCAGAAAGATCCATCGCTTATCCCTGACAAGATCAAATCCAAACTCAAGGGTGTCGGCCTGTGGGACGTCAACCCTGTTAACCTGTTCCGTATTACCTGGCATAA
>CAZEWU010000040.1:0-4648 GCA_964516155.1 uncultured Caldisericota bacterium | reverse complement strand
AAGACCGGCGGATTCGGCGGGGTCAACTATCTTGAGATCCCCAGCTCCATCACCGGCGTCAAGGCCCGTATCGTCGGGATCATCGGCAAATACTTCCCGACCGGCGCGCACAAAGTCGGCGCAGCATTCGGCTGCCTTGTCCCGCGTCTTGTTACCGGGCAGTTTGACCCGACCCGTCAGGCCGCCGTCTGGCCGTCCACCGGCAACTATTGCCGCGGCGGTGCGTATGACTGTGCTCTTCTGGGGGCGGACGCCATCGCAATCCTTCCGGAAGGCATGAGCAAAGAGCGCTTTGACTGGCTGCGTGAGATCGGGACCAAAGAGGTCATCGGGACTCCCGGCACAGAATCCAACGTCAAAGAGATCTATGACAAAGTACATGAGCTGCGGGCGACCCGCGGCGACGGCATCGTCGTCTTCAACCAGTTCGAAGAGTTTGGCAATGCACTGTGGCACTACACCATGACCGGCTCGGCCTTTGAAGAGGTCTTCAACGCCATCAGGACGCCGAAGTCGCGCATGGCCGGCTATGTCTCCGCAACCGGCTCGGCCGGCACCATCAGCGCAGGCGAGTACCTCAAGAAGGTCTATCCCTACAGCCGCATCATTGCAGTCGAGGCACAGCAGTGCCCGACCCTGTATCTTAACGGTTTTGGCGCCCACCGCATCGAGGGGATCGGCGACAAGCACGTTCCCTGGATCCACAATGTCCGGAACACTGACGCCGTCGCCGCCATCGATGACGAGTATCCGATGCGCCTGCTGCGCCTCTTCAACGAGGAAGAGGGGCACAAGTATCTTGAGAAGAAAGGCGTTCCGCGCGCCATCATCGACCAGCTGAGCCTGCTGGGCATCTCTTCTATCTGCAACATGGTCGCCGCCGTCAAGATGGCCAAGTACTATGAGCTGGACGAAAACGACGTGATCTTTACCGTCTTCACGGATTCCGCCGCCATGTATCAGTCGCGCCTTGCCGAGATGACGGCTGCCGACGGCCCGTACACCGAACTGGACGCCGCCACCGACTACGCCAAGTATCTCGAGGGGATCCTGACCGACTGGTTCCGCGAACTCAACTATCGTGAGCGCAAGCAGCTGCACAACCTGAAGTATTTCACGTGGGTCGAGCAGCAGGGCAAGAACTCCGAACAGCTGCGCGAGCTGTGGGAGCCGGAATTCTGGGACCAGGTCTGGACGGCGGTCCCGGCGTTCGACAAGCTCATCGATCAATTCAACGAACGGACGGGGCTTCTCGCAAAGCTGTAACCAGCTGCCCGTTCGCCTTACCTGTACCTTGACATAACAGGCAACACCAAGCGCCCCGGCATGAACCCCTGGGGCGCTTGCGCATTCAAAAAAGCAGGAAAAGCTGGTTTGTTTTATCAGTTGTCAGCATCACAAAAAGTCATACACTTGGCTGTGGAGGCTGGCAGAGTTGTGAACCTGGAGGGGAAAACAGATCGGCAGCTCCTGGTGTTGGCAGAGAGCTGCGCTGACGCTTTTGATACGTTATGCGCCCGATATTATGACCGCGTTTATCAACGGGTTCTTTCCCTTCTGCATGATGCTGATCTGGCTCAGGATGTTGCCGGTGAAACATTCCTGCGCCTTTTTGAGCGCAGATCCAGGCTTGTGGCAGGCGATGAACAGTTGTGGCCGTGGCTGAAATCCGTAGCAGGCAACCTGGCCAGAAACGAAGTGCGTCGGAGATCGCGAGTTGAAGCGCTGTCCGAGTGGACGACGGAGCCTGAACCTGACGCCGGCTTACAGGACGTTCTTCAGGCCTATGGAGCAGAGATCCGCTGTGCCGTCCATCTGTTGCCGCCCCTTGAGCGTACATGCATCAGGCTGCACTATGTCCAGGGCATGGCAATACCAGAGATCGCAGACAGTCTCCACCACTCAGTTCACCAGGTGACAGATGCGTTGCATGATTCCCGTACTGCCCTGAGGAAGAGTCTTGCGCATCTGTCACCTCCCCGGCAACCAGCCGGCTCCAAGAGAAAGGAATGATATTACTTGGTTTCTACGCTTTTTCCTACATGGAACTGTGTGCTCAGGAGTTTCACAACGTCCTGATCCGTTTGTGGAAATTCCGAGAACACCTGGGGGTTGGTGAACTCAGCAAATCCATCACTGGTACCATTCAAATAGCGTACGAATGGTCTGATACTCTCAAAGGGTGGCAGGGACTGTCCGTTAGAGAGCGTTGTCTCAAAGACGAATGCTTTCTTGTGCCCGGGTAGAATAGTGTACGTTCCGGAGTTCGTCAGAGGTCCAGATTCTGGTTGTGGAGTACTATCAGGCACTGTACTGCCCAGGCCATGAGAATCATTGCTGCTCTTGGCGGCAAACGGATCCAATTTCAAAGCACCGGTCGAAATGGTAAGAGGATGTCCCGTCAAGCGGAACGAAAGCCCTTTGATGGTCACGGTATGCTGCGATGTATTCTTGAGTTCCGCAGTGAACTGACCTGGGTGAGGTCCTCCCAGCACTGATTGACCCACTACAGCGACCATGGGATTTGTGATCTTCTTTACATCTACGATCCAGCTCAAAGGATACTCCTTCAGGCCTGTCGCATCCCCGGCAGTGAGGTTCACATTCATTACCTTCTACGCCTTCGTGACCCATACCTCCTTTCACTGCTGATCATTGTACGCACCAAAGGTTACAGGACGGTTACAATTTCTCCTTCCGCTAGTACAACGCGAAGGAGTCGGATTTGTTTTCGAGGTATCCTTCACTCACAGAACGAAGATCCCCTCAAAAGTCAGAAACGCATTCTGTGAAAACGTCGAAAGGTCATGCTGTTGCATTGTTGAAAATTGACTCACAGGTAGACCGCCGGCACTAGTTCTGAACTATGGATGGGGTGTTGTAGCTGAAGCCTTTGAGCGCTTCATCCACCCCAAACGTAACACAGGCAAATGGTAATGCTTGACCCCACAGTCTAGAGTGAAATATGAGGACACTTCCTGCCTTGTTAAGGGCAGGAAGTGTCCTCTCAATATTGACTATCTCGGTTGTTGATCCTTGCCGTCGGGTACGTCATTATCCAGGTGCTTGTGGTGATGCCGTTTTTCCAGAGCTGTCAGGAGAAGCCCACAGGTCAACCAGATGCTTCCAGAAATCACCCAAAGCATCGCAACGATCGATGAAGAGCCTGATGGATTGCTGATGATCAGTGATGTCACAGCACCAGCAAACATGGCGGCACCAACGCACAATGCAAGAGTTGCCATAATCGTTATCGTCCCTCCCTTTGGCTAGAACTGCAGGACCCATTCGTTGAAAAAGTGCTGTTCCAGTGGAGATTGATACCAGTACGTATTAATGACCCGATGGACAACAAGTGAATACCCGTTGGCTGTTCTCACCGATATCCCCGGCTTAGACACAAACGTATACGTCCCCGCATTGCTGTATGGGCTGTAGACGAATTCCCACTCAGCCCATCCATCGGGGGAGCTGCTGTGGTCTATGCAACTTACATCAGGCATAGGAAAAGACCAAGACCACGAGCATCCGTTCAAACTGATATTGACAGTGGCTGTGGAACCAGCACTGGTCGTCGTCGGATCGTGATGATAAAGGAGCTGCCCATAATAACTGCCAACATCCGCTCTCGTCCAAAGCCGAGAAGTATGCCACGTAGATGGCGGATAAGCATCGTATCCGGAACGAGTTTCCTGATCAATGAGCAATCCCCAATAGTCATAAGTGCCGTCACCGTCGTTTTCCTGCTTCCGCGCTGTGCAACTCTCCCAGTATCTTCCCCATGGTGAGTTTTCAAGGAGGTGTGTGATGACGATGTCGTGTCCCCAATATGGCGCACCAGCATTTAACTGGGGCTGATCCTTCACCGATTGTGAGGTCTCCATGTCATGCCGAAACACTCTCTGACACAATTCAATAACATCTACAGCCAGGTCTGGTACTGCGGAACTCAGAACAGCATGTACTGGTACAAGAATTCCCCCAACTTCAACCCTGCCAGAAGATGGATTCGTATACACCATGCCGACGACATAGCGAGCAGTTGTGCTTTTCATTGATGGAGAGTAGATACCTAGGGGGCTGACTATTGCTTCTGGTCCCATGTCCATAACGAGAACAACCTTTCCCGATGCAACATTGCTCTTGAGAAGCTCGGTGCGACGAGCATCTTCTGATATAGACTCAAAAGCTGTCTTATCCATGTACAGCACTTGCGCTTGGCTATTCAGGAGATCGTCAATAGTTGCTGCCGTCGTGGCCCCATACCGTGTGTGCATATCCTTTGAAATCTGCTCAGTTGCATCAGTAAAAAACGTGGTCATTGATGGTACAGACGAAACAATGTCAGCGACTGCGCTAGTTGGATGAAGTCCACCAATGACCATCACTCCAACAAGAGCGAGAACCGTCAATACTGTACTTACTTTCATGAACGATCTTCCTTTCATGGTCATACACTCTCCTTTCTGCATCTCTTATTCCTCCTTTTGGTAGGAACGGACACAGTACCACTTAATCGTTCCTGTTGTTGAAACAGCTTCTTTGCCTGTCGCATCACCGGCAGTGAGGATCCTGCACCTTTCTTTCCTCACACTTTCATGACCCGTGGCTTCATTCCCTTCCATATCCATATAACGCGACAGGGGAG
>CAZEWU010000039.1:0-8285 GCA_964516155.1 uncultured Caldisericota bacterium | reverse complement strand
GAACAAAGAACAACCCCTGGGGAACAGGTGCAGCCTGAGGTACTGCCTGTACAGCGGCGCACTGTGTTCCTTCCCCGCCCGCATTGACAGCACTCACACCATACCAGTATGTCTGTCCCCCGATGAGCATGGGGCCGTCGCTCCACGTGCAGGTATCAAACCCGGGGTCGCCCTGATGCAGGGTAGCAATCAGCGTGGTCGGCCCGCTGTGCTGGTCACGGTAGATACGCCAGGCTGTAATAGGCGTCGCCCCGGCGTCGCCGGGACCGCTCCACGTGAGGACGACGGACTCGACACCGGGAGTCGCCTTCAGGGTGGAAGGCGCACCGGGAACAATACTTGGCCCTGCAAGTTTCAGATAGGAGCTCACAGACCATCCAGATTTGCCATCATTCCACTGAATGCACCACCAGACGAATCCACCGGCGCTGACCGGGCCGGCGCTGACCACGCCGCGGGCGCCATCTTTCTCTACGCACACGATAGAAGCAGTGGTCGTTGCCGAAGCCCTGACATTGAGACCATCTCCCGACGTTCCAATCACCTGGACCTGTGAACCGACCAAGATCGTATCCGCCAGCACACCGTGCGGGACCGCCGCCACAAGAATCAACTGCAGCAGCAGACATATGACAAGGACCGCCGGCCACCTTTTCTCTGCAACACTATATATCAAACCTTTTTCATCTATTCGTTTCATGACTTCTCTACCACACTCCTCGCAGCTGCTGTCCCGTCCAGAACCCAAACCTCACAGCAGCACACCATATATATCAGACGCCCTGACCAGCATTAACTATTAGACGCTTGTTCACGACGATTAGTTCCATCGCGCATCAGCTCCTGCACGCGATCCGCCACCCTGGAAACAGGAAGGCCCGTCGTATCCAGGAGGGACCCGGGAAGATCCCGGTACCGTGGCAACCGATCGATCGCGTCAGTTATGACCGACGGCGCACGCCCATCTTGAGCAAGCCGTTTCTGAAGTTCCTCAGGGGAACAGGTCAGGGAGACAGATGTCAGATGGAACTCGAGATCACGTAATCCAGTCAGGATAGCAGCTGCGGTACTCTGCCTGTCAAGAACCCAGTCAAAAAGTACCGTGTCATACACAGAGCAGCTCAGGAAGTTGCGCAGCAATACAATGATATTGCGCTCCACCATCGCCCGCGTCTCGGTCGTTACCTGCCATGGATGCATCATCCAGCACCAGTCGCCGTCCAGCCATACCACTTTGTCCAGTTGGCTCAGCAGTTCCCGGCAGGTCGTACTCTTGCCGACGCCCATTGTTCCGCCTATCACGACCAGATTCTTCACGTTCGCCTCACAGCATCCTGAATCAATCACATTATCTACTATCCTACATGCAAGACGCAAAGGTACAACCCATAACATGTAGTCTTGCGCTCACAGGCTCCCGGATTTACAATAGAAATGGATGTGTTGCTGTTCTCAGCCAGAGCAACGCAGGAGGCTTCGCGTGAAACTGATCATGTTCGATATGGACGGAACGCTCTACCGGTCGGAAACGTCCTTTTTCCCGGCAGTGCAGGAGTTTGCCGACAAGTATGGTTTTTCCCGGCCGGACAATGATTTTCTGCGGGGATTCATCGGTCAGGCAGGCAAGGAATGGCGAACCTGGATCGAGAGCCTGCACCTCGGCAAGCCGACTGATGAACTCGACCAGGAATTCTCCGCTCTGGAACGGCACTATGTGGAGACGCAGGGTCAGCTGTATCCCAATGTTCCCGACGTCCTCCGGGAACTCTCGACAGACGGCTGGCACCTTGGGATCTGCAGCAACGCTCCCTCCTGGTACCCCGAGGTCATCCTGACGAATGCCGGGGTCCGGAACCTGTTTAACGTCATCCGCGTCCCGCAGCGTCCGGGTGAAACGAAACCCGTGATGCTGTGCGAAGTCTGGAATGAACTGCATCCGGAAGATTGCGTCATGGTGGGTGACCGGGCCGATGATATGCAGGCAGCGCTCGCCGGCGGGTTCTTTCCTATCGGGGCCGCCTATGGATGGGCGCCAGAAGAACTGGGCCGCGCCGCAATCTGTATCAATGATATCCGCGAAATCCCCGCTGTGCTGGCAAATCGCCATGCCGCAGCCGCCGAAGCAGGAAAAGCTCCTGTCCCCGATGCTCAGCCTCAGACCTGTACGCTCCTCCACTCCAATGACGGCGGAGTTTTCCAGGCCGGAGCCGCTCCTGCAGCTGAACCAGTTTCTGCCACTCCACAACCGGCTCGACCCGTCGCTCCCGTGCAGCAGCCTGCTGCGACACCGGAACCAGCAGCACCTGTGCCAACGCCGTCCGCTGTCACACCGGCTCCGGCACCAGAACCCCCCGCCGCTTCCGAACCAGCGCAACCATCGCCGAGGCGCTCCTGGAACCCCTTCCATCGACGGTAGTTCCCGGGCATGGACCTGCCCGGGAACAGACCGATGACATCCGGCCCTTGCCAAAACGATCCTGCTGTATAACATGAGAGTGTGACCGGCACATCCGTGTCACTCCGGGAGGTTTGCGCGTGCGCATTGCATAGTTCCGTCCATACCGCAGCATCATTCCGTGCGTTGCTGTGAAGCAACGCGCCATTTCTTACGGAGGAACATATGCAGATCACATGCACAGATCTTTCTTTTCATTACCCCGATCAGGCTGAACAGGTCTTTCAGCATCTCAGTTTCACAGTCTCCGACTCTTCACGCCTCGGCATTATCGGTCCCAACGGCAGCGGCAAATCGACCCTCCTTGGTATCCTGACGGGAAGACTGCAGCCCTCCGGGGGCATGCTGACCTGTTCCCGCCCCGCTCCCCGTATCGCCTGTATCGAAGAAGATACAGGGGACGACCGCCTGGTCCTTGCAAGCGCTCTCGGAGCCGTTGACCAGCATCTGGCGACAGTCTGGACAGCGCTGCAGAAAAGCGACGACGATGCGGCAGCGGAGTTTGCCCAGCTGGATGGGTATGCAACGCTGGCAGGGGTCCAGCGTACCCTGACAGACACCGGACTTCCGGAAGAACTGTGGGCTCATCCGGTTTCCTCGCTGTCTGTGGGTGAGCGTCTGTGGCTGCGCGTCGCGGAAGCATTACTCTCGGGCGCCGGCATCCTGGCGTTCGACGAACCGACCTCTCACCTCGATATCGAGAAGCGCGCAGCGCTGGCGGCACGCCTGCAGGACCTGAAGCAACCATATATCGTCGTCTCTCATGACCGGCATTTCCTGGACCTTGTCTGCACCCAGATCCTGGAACTCGCGCACGGAAAGGGACGCCTGTACGCCGGAGGATACACGGAATATATGGCCGCAGTCCGCACCGGAGAAGAACACGACCAGGATGTGTACGATGTCCAGACCCGCAAGGTGCAGCAGCTCCGGAAGGCCATCGGCAAGATCAAAGACCAGGCAGGCGGCATTGAGAAGCTGGCCTACAAATCAAGCTCCGGTTTCTTCAGTCATAAGGCGGCGCGGATGGAACAACGGGCAAAAGCCATGCGCAGACAGCTGGAACGTTCCCTCGCCGAGGCGCAGGCCGCCAAGCCCTTCATCGAAAAGAAACGTACATTCGTACTGGACGGCTCCGCCCGGGGCGGCGTCCTGGTCTCCCTGGAACGCGTGACCGTCCGCATGGGAACACGGGTTCTGTTCCGGGACCTTTCCATGACGGTCCGCGGCGGCGAGCACTGGTGTATCCTGGGTCCTAACGGCGCAGGAAAGTCGACCCTGTTGAGTATCCTGCTGGGACAGCGGACACCGGATGCCGGGGAAGTGCTCCGGTCGCCTTCGATCGTCACCGGCTTCGTACCACAGCAGGTGATGCTGTCTCACGGCGACGACCTTCCGCTTGACCTCGTCCGCAGGAACGGAGCTGCAGAGACGGCTGATGCACGACTGCTGCTGGGAACGCTCGGCATCGAGGGAGATCAGGTGTTCCAGCCCGTGCGCCTGCTCTCTGCAGGACAGCAGAAACGCGTGTTCATTGCCCAGCTCATCATGACGAAACCAGATCTGCTGATTATCGACGAACTTGAGGGCAATCTCGCCATCGATGCGGTCACACAGCTTGAAGCCGCCCTGCTTGAATTTCCGGGAGCACTGGTCATGGTGACTCACGATGCAGCGCTCGCACAGACAGTCGGAAAAGATTTTATCACGCTGGACGGACAGGGAGGATGGGCACCCGAAAACCGCTACGCCTCCTGACGACGGAAGAAGCCTGTCCGGCAGAAAGCCGGACAGGCGGGAAAGAGAAAGACTACTTCTCGATAATGATCTTGGAGGGCTTGATGCAGACGCCCTTGCCCAGAGAATCGCCCACCGGGCACGTGTGCTCGATAAATTCCTGGAACGCCGCCACTTTGTCAGGAGCAGCATCGGTCTTGATATGCATGGTAAACCGGACCTGCTGGAAACCAGGGCGGACGGCGGGGTCCTTGTGGCTGAAACCATCGGTATTCAAATCGCCTTCCAGCTCCACCCAGAAATCCTTGAGATCGATACCCTGCGTCTTGGCAAATGCCGCGGCGGTGATGCACTGGCAGGATCCGAGAGCGCTCAGAACTGCCTCTACCGGGTTCATGCCCTTATCGGTGCCGCCGGAATCCTTCGGCTCGTCCATGATCGTTTTGAAACCACGAACGCTGTTTTCGACGGCAAGCCCCTCGGGAAGCTTGTGCGAAACTGCTTTAAATGTCACTGTTGCCATATGTCGTACCTCCTTTTTTTAGAGACAGGCGGCATTGTACGTCCGTCCTGCTCCTTTACAAGTATACTTGGATAACGACAGCTGAAAGGGCCGGGGCACTGCCGTCCGGTGCTGTTCGCTACAAAGGCTTCGTTGACAGCATTCTATTCTTCTTCATACTATAAAGCAGGTCCGTGCGCAGGGGAACAGATGGTCGAGATTGTCGGCCGGACGCTTGCTGTCGCTAGCTCAGCATGGGTCAGACAATCACTGCACTTGTGCAGAAAAACCTGAGAGAAAGAGAAGTCGATTATCGGTGAACTCAGAGCGTCTTCCCGCTAAGCATCGACATAAGGAGCTTTGTTGACATTCGATTCATTTGATCTGGACGTACGCCTTGAAGCAGGCATCACTGCCTGTGGTTATTCCACCGCAACACCGATTCAGGAAAAAGCCATCCCGGCTGTCCTGGAAGGACATGACGTTCTGGGGATGGCGCAGACAGGCACGGGTAAGACGGCCGCCTATGCTCTTCCTATCCTGCAGCACCTGCTGAGCGGTCAGCCCAGGGCTTTGCACGTCCTGGTTGTCGCGCCGACGCGTGAGCTGGCGGAGCAGATCTCCGGAGATTTCCGTGAGCTGGGACGCAAGACGCATGTGAGCGTTCTGCCGGTCTATGGAGGCATCAACATTAACCCCCAGATCGATGCGCTGCGACGCGGCGTCGATATCGTCGTTGCCTGTCCGGGCCGTCTGCTGGATCACATCCAGCAGGGAACCATCGACCTCAGCCAGATCCAGGTGCTCGTCCTGGATGAAGCAGATATGATGCTGGACATGGGATTTCTTCCAGACGTCCGCCGCATTATCCGGCACCTTCCGGCTGAACGCCAGAACCTGCTGTTCAGCGCAACGATGCCTGACGACATCCGTCGGCTTGCAGACAACATTCTGCACGATCCCGTCACCATTCAGATCGGGCATTCGGCCCCCGTCGAGACTGTTTCCCACGTCCTGTACCCTGTGCCGCAGCACCTGAAGACACCACTGCTCATCGAGCTGCTCAAAGACACCGATACCGAATCCGTCCTGATCTTCACACGGACAAAGCATCGGGCCAAAAGACTGGGCGAACGACTGATCAGGGAAGGATACCATGCAGCATCGCTGCAGGGGAACCTTTCCCAGCGGGCACGCCAGATCGCGCTGGGCGGCTTCCGCAATGGGACCTACAAAATCCTTGTTGCCACCGACATCGCCGCCCGCGGTATTGACGTGAGCAAGATCTCCCATGTCATCAACTATGACATCCCCGATACCACCGACGCCTATACTCACCGCATAGGACGAACTGGCCGGGCGCTTCACACCGGAGATGCGTTCACGCTGGTGACGCAGCAGGACGAATCCATGGTCCGCGATATCGAAAAAGTTCTGGGAGCGAAGATCAAGCGCTGTACAGTCGAAGGCTTTGACTATACCACGCCGGCGCCCCGCCGCGATACTGAATTCGCCTGGGATCATGAGGAACGGACAAGAGACGGTTCTTCCCACCGACCGGAGGGAGGCTCTCACCGGACAGCAGCGGGATCGTACCGGCCGGCGGGAGGCCCCTCCCATCGAACGGGAAGTTCCCACCGGACAGCAGATTCCGGCAGCAGATCCGGGACCAGAGTGCAACATCGTGAAAATAGCGTGAACACCCGGAACAACAGGAATCGCACTCCAGAAAAGAGAAAACAAGAAAAAATCATGACCCCTTGACAGCGTTGAGGGAAAGTGTGCTATAATTGGGTCGTGATAGCGCCAAACGTTATCACATGCCCTCCTTCGCAGGGGCGCCGTTCCGGCGCCCCTCGCATTTTTTCAGAGCAATGTTCAGCCGGTTCTCGATTTCAGGAACGTCTCTACCAGAACAAATTCAGAGTGATCGACTGCTCCGATCGCAAGTTCATACTCATCTGCCACCCGCGCCTGGTCGCCAGTGCCAAAATCTACGCCGTTGATATTCAGCGACCCTCGTGTTACGTAACAGAACACTGCGTATCCGTCGGGTACGGTGTGGTCAAGCATACGACAGGGATCCAGAGATCCGAGGTAAACAGTGGCATCGGCATTGATCACCAGCGCTCCGTCTTTCTCCTGTCCTGACGCGACCGGGAGCAGATTATTCTGATGCAATGACCTGTCATATGCCGCCTGAACCAGTGATGGCGTCAGGCCATGGATGCGCGGGAAAATGCCGATCTGGTAAAAATGGACCGGGCCGTCCCCCTCATTGCAGTCTGTATGATGAAATCCCCGTCCTGCAGAAAGGGCCTGCACATCACCCGGGCGCAAACGGCTGGATGGCAGCATTTCCGTCCGCTGACGCAATTCTCCGGCAAGAAGGATCGTCACAAGTTCTATCTCATCGTGAACATGCACCGGGAACCCATGACCCGGATGGATAAGGTCATCGTTAAAGATACGCAACCCACCCCAGTGGACGTTCTCCGGCTCAAAGTAATCACCGTACGAAAACAGCAGGAAACTCTCGGAATTCACGGTCACGGCCAGGTGACGCTTCTGGGAGGCAATGCGCCGGATCATCGATCAGACCTCTGCTTTCCAAATATCCGGCGGGTTCTCGATCGCCCGCCCTATCAACCGATGCAGATCCTGTGCCATTCTTCCGACTCCCTCTTCCCTGATATTGTCAATGTCTTTTATATCAGTGTAGCACCCAGGGTTCTCTCTGTAAAATTATGACAGGGGTTTTCGCGGAAACAGGAAATAAAAAAGGCGGCGAGCTTACGCCCTCCGCCAATGTCATAAGGTGGTTGGAGAAAGAAAGTCGGAACCTTCTCATCTAACACGGTTGCAAAGTCTACCCATTTCATTGGACAGTGCAAGAGCCGGGAAATAAATTGGACCTTCACAATCCATTCCATCCCCGCATTCTGTACCACAGCCTATCTGCATTCCCTGTTGCAAAACGGCCGGTGCTGCCTAGCATGAACGTATGGGCCTGCGACGACAGGAAAAACCAGCGGACAATGATGCGGGCCGGGAGGAAAAGGCAATGGAGTTACGTGGAACGCTGCAGGATTTTTCGCTGGAGGCTGTTCTCGGTCTTATCGGGTCAGGGCTCAAAACAGGAAAACTCTATCTTGCTCTGACAACAGCCGGAGGATCCGCTCTCGCTGTCGAGTTATCTTTCCTGCATGGTGAGATCATCGACATCAACGGAGGACGCTGCAAGGGCCTGGATGCGCTTTGTGAAGCGGCGGTGTGTCCAGAAGGAACATTCGAGTTTACCGTTCTCGAGGCCCGTGACGGGGGTCATGTTTCCACGTCCATTACTATGGCTTCCGCCCTTGAAGCTATTCACAAAGCGCAGAGTGAAGCCGGCACACTGCCTCCGGGTACTGTTGCACTGCAGCATGGACCACAGAAGGGGCCGCAGATTACCATAACCCCGTCGGAGTTTCGTCTGCTGGCGGGCATGCGAGATGGAATGACTGTCCGGGAGATCATTGCTGCGACGACCATGCCGACGGTCGATGCCATGCATACCCTTGCCGGGATGCTCCATCGCGGTCTCCTTGT
>CAZEWU010000038.1:0-8392 GCA_964516155.1 uncultured Caldisericota bacterium | reverse complement strand
ATACCATGATACGGGAGCCGGCATGCCACGGCCCGGCGATGGCCTTCCGCTGCATGTAACTGCGCATGTCTTCATCAACGCGCCGGGCGGCATAGCGCAAGGCAAGTTCCCGCAGTGCCAGCAGGTTCCCCTTACGGAAAAAGCGATGAACTGCCTGCTGGGCCTTCGGAGGAACATACACCTTTCCTTCAGCCAGCCGCTGCTGCAGTGCTTCCGGCGAAACATCGACGACCTCGATTTCTTCAGCCAGCTCGAGGATGCGGTCGGGTACCGTCTCCTGCTGGCGGATACCGGTGATCTGACAGACAACGTCGACCGCGCTTTCCACATGCTGGATGTTGAGCGTCGTCAGGACGCTGATCCCTGCATCCAGCAGTTCTTCAACGTCCTGAAATCTTTTCTGATGGCGGCTTCCGGGGACGTTGGTATGAGCAAGTTCATCTACCAGGACGAGAGTCGGTTTGCGGGCAAGGACCGCGTCGAGATCCAGGTCGTCGAGCGCGAGACCTCCATAGGTCACGGTACGGCGTGGAATGATCTCCATGCCGGTGACGAGCGCTTCAGTCTCTACCCGCTTGTGGGTTTCAAGGAAGCCGATGACGACGTCCAGTCCCTGGCGCTTGAGGTTCCGGGCCTCTTCCAGCATGCCGTATGTTTTGCCGACGCCTGCGGCATAACCAAGATAGATCTTCAGGTGGCCTTTATGAACGGAGGCCTGGTCTGCTTCTTCCTGTTGCAGACGGCGCAGAAGAATATCGGGATCAGGCCGTTTTTCTTCGTCCATGTCAATGGACTGGCGCTGCAATACCATCCAGATCGATGTTGAGTTCGAGGACGTTGACGCGGGCCTGTCCCCAGGCACCGAGGAGTGGTTTCTTGGTGTGGATGTCAACAAGATGCCTGACTACGTCCGGCGCGAGGCCGCGCGCTGTGGCGATGCGCCGGACCTGCAGAAGAGCTGATTCCGGACTGATATCCGGATCCAGACCGCTTGCCGATGTCGTTACAAGGTCGGCGGGGATGGGAGCGTCGGCGGCCAGTCCGTTCTCAGCACGGACTTTGGCGACACGTTGTGCGACAGCTTTCGCCAGGTTGGAGTTGGAGGGGCCGAGATTCGATCCGCCGGATGTTGAGGCGTCGTATGTTATAGCCGAAGGACGGCCGTGGAAGTACCGCGGAGATGTCCACTGCTGGCCGATGAGTTCAGAACCGACAGCGTGGCCATTGACAACGATGGCGCTTCCGTTGGCACGACGATGCATAGTCAGCTGAGCGATACCCGTTACTGTGAGCGGATAGATAATCCCCGTTATAACGACCAGGACCCCGAAAACGATCAGTGCTCTCTTTAGCTCTTTCATATCCAGTCTCCCTATCGCACAACTCTGATGGCGACGAGTAGTAAATCAATAAGTCTGATGCCGATGAAGGGCAGTGCCAGTCCGCCGGCACCGTAGATAAGAAGGTTACGCCAGAGGAGCGCATTTGCACTGGAGGGGCGGTACTGGACCCCGCGCATCGAAAGCGGGATCAGCGATGGAATGATGATTGCATTGAAGATAACAGCCGACAGGACGGCGCTGGCCGGCGAATGCAGGTGCATGATATTGAGAATGGCGAGCTGTGGGTATTTTGCAGCAAAGATGGCCGGGATAATGGCAAAGTATTTGGCGACATCATTGGCGATACTGAAAGTGGTCAGCGATCCGCGCGTGATGAGGATCTGCTTGCCGATCTCGACGATATCCAGCAGTTTGGTCGGCGTCGAATCAAGATCGACAAGGTTCGCAGCCTCGCGTGCTGATTGTGTCCCTGCGTTCATGGCGACACCGACGTCCGCCTGTGCAAGAGCGGGAGCGTCGTTCGTCCCGTCGCCGATCATGGCGACCATGCTGCCGTTTTCCTGGTATTTCCGGATTAGATCGAGTTTTGTTTCGGGCCGTGCCTGCGCGACGAAATCATCGATCCCCGCCTCTGCCGCGATAGCTGCGGCTGTAAGGGGATTGTCGCCGGTGATCATGACTGACTTGATGCCGAGGACATGAAGCTGGCTCAGCCGTTCTTTGATACCCTTCTTCAGGATATCCTTCAGGCGGATGACACCCATGACGCGTGCGCCGTCGGAAACGACAAGAGGCGTTCCTCCCTGACGGCCGACGTTGTCGACCAGCGTATGAACGGCGTCCGGGAACTGTCCCCCGTTTTCTTTGACCCACTGTTCCACGGCGTCTACGGCACCCTTGCGGATATGGCGTTCTCCGTAATCGATGCCGCTCATACGGGTATTGGCGCTGAAGGGAACGAAGGTGGACCCGGCGGGTGCGCGGATATCTCTTCCCCGTATGCCAAGCCGTTCTTTTGCAAGCGTGACGATACTGCGTCCTTCCGGAGTGTCATCGGCCAGAGAAGCAAATTCTGAACTTTCCATCAGCTGCTGTTCGGTGACGCCTTCGGCAGGAAGGAATTCTGTCGCCATACGATTTCCCAGCGTGATCGTTCCGGTCTTGTCCAGCAGGACGATCGAGACATCGCCTGATGCCTCCACTGCGCGTCCGGACAATGCAATGACGTTGTGCTCGATGAGGCGGTCCATGCCTGCGATACCGATGGCGGGAAGCAGTCCGCCGATCGTCGTCGGCATAAGACAGACCAGCAGAGCGACAAGGACGGGGATCGCAACGGTCACATTCATATACCCGGCGAACGGACGGAGCGTTATGGTAACGACGATAAACAGCGATGTGAGCCCGACAAGAAGGATCTCCAGTGCTTCTTCGTTCGGCGTTCTGCGGCGGGAAGAACTTTCGACCATGGCGATCATCTGGTCAAGGAAGGTTTCTCCCATATTTGCAGTGATGCGGACATGGATCGTTCCGGACAGGACACGGGTTCCGCCGGTGACTCCGGTGCGGTCGCCTCCGGATTCCCGGATGACCGGCGCCGATTCTCCCGTAATGGCGGATTCATCAACGAGCGCGACGCCTTCGATGATCTCTCCATCGCTGGGAATGGTCTCGCTGTCCTTGATAAGGACGACGTCCCCCTTCACAAGGCTGGTAGCGGAGACGCTTTCCGTGGAACCATCGGCGAGGAGGCGATTCGCGATAGCATCGCTGCGTGCCTTCTTCAGCGAATCAGCCTGCGCTCTGCCGCGCCCTTCCGCCAGGGCCTCGGCGAAGTTCGCGAACAGAACGGTGAACCAGAGCCATATGGTGATCTGCAGATTGAACCAGAAACCGGAATTCCGGAAGATACTGACGACGGTAATGATCGTCGTCAGTATCGAACCGATCTCGACGACCAGCATGACCGGATTGCGCCACAGTGAACGTGGATCCAGCTTCCGGAATGCGTCGGCAATTGCCTTCCGCATCAGGGAAGGATTGAACAGTCCTTTTGTTTCAGAAGCTTTCTTCATGGTGTACCTCGCGCCCTAACGGAGCTTCAGGAACTCGAGCAACGGCCCGAGAACCAGTGGTGAAAAATAGGTCAGTCCGCCCACGACGATGATGATAAAGATCAGGACGAACACAAAAAGGAAACTGGTTGTTGAAAACGATACGCTGGATCGTACCTTCTTTTTTGCCGCTACCGACCCCGCGATCGCAAGGGCGGGAAGAATGGTGGCAAAGCGTCCAACCAGCATGAGCAGCGCCAGCGCGATGTTATAAAACGGCGTATTCGCATTAAGGCCGGCAAATGCCGAACCGTTGTTCCCGGCGGCCGAGGCACATGCGTAGATGATCTCCGTCATACCGTGAGAGCCGGCATTTCCGGTAGACGCGACGGCAGAGGGGATAGAGAACGCAAGACCGGCGACAAGGAGCATGGCGATCGGAGGTGCAAGAAGCCCGATAACAGCCATGAGCATTTCGCGCGGCTCAAGCTTCTTTCCCAGATACTCGGGGGTGCGGCCGATCATGAGCCCGACAATAAACAATGTCAGGACGGCATAGAGGAGCATGCCGACGAGTCCGACGCCGACTCCCCCGAAGATAACCTCGCCGATCGTCATGTTGAAGATCATGATAAGCCCCGGGATAGGGGTAAAACTGTCATGCACCGAGTCAACGGCTCCCGTGGAAGTCACCGTCGTCGACTGGGAGAAGAGGGTCGACATGATGGGGCCGAACCGCTGCTCCTTGCCCTCCATATTGACTCCTCCCATCACCCCTGCTCTGGCGAGTACGGGATTTCCCGCAAGTTCATAGTGAAGGGAGATTCCCAGGCCGATGCTGAAGAGGACAAGCATCGCCACGAACAGAGCGGCGCCCTGCTTCCGGTCGCCGAGCATTTCGCCGAACATGAAAGGCAGAGCAGCCGGCAGGAGAAGAAGAGAAAAGTCGAGAAGAAGGTCCGTCAGAGGATCAGGACTCTCGAACGGATGGGCGGCATTGGCATTGAAGAAACCGCCGCCGTTGGTGCCGAGATGCTTGATGGCCACCTGAGATGCAGCAGGTCCCACAGCGATATGCTGGATCTGTCCTTCGAGGGTCGTGACAGACAGCGTGGGCCGCAGAGTCTGGACGGTCCCCTGAGAAACCAGGACCAGCGACAGCACCAGTGCCGCGGGGAGCAGAATATAGACGAGCGCACGTGTCATATCTACCCAGAAACAGCCAATGCTGGCAGCAGACCGGCGGACAAAGCCCCGGACAAGCGCTACCGCAACGGCGATACCTGTGGCTGCCGAGAGAAAGTTCTGTACGGTCATGCCCAGCATCTGCGTGAGGTAGCTCATGGTCGTTTCGCCGCTGTAAGATTGCCAGTTGGTATTGGTCATGAAGGAAACAGCCGCATTGAAGGCCGTATCCAGCCGCACGGGACCAAAATGCTGCGGGTTTCCCGGCAGCCACTGCTGAACAAGCTGAAGGATGAACAGAAAGCAGAACCCGAGAGCGTTAAAGAGAAGCAGGCTGACAGCATATTGCTTCCATGTCTGTTCCTCATCCTTCTGAACGCGGAACACATGCAACAGCCAGCGTTCAAGTCCGCCGGCGCACGGCGTCATAAACGTATGACGTCCCTGAAAGACCCTTGCCAGATATCGCCCCAGAAACACTGCGCATACAGTCAGAATGGCGATAAACGGCACAATGGCCACAAGGACTTTTTCAACCATCATGAATCCACCCCCTCCGGGAATTCCCGGACCCCAGCCTGCTTGAATTGTACTCCGTATCCGTTCTATTTAATAGTCGCAACGACTTTTCAGCAGGCACAAGACGTTTATTCTAGCACATTAATACTGAAACAATGAATAAGAGCTGCGCCGCATTCATAATCCGACGGCATGCTGGTCATAGTTTTTTCGTTGGTCCTCAATTGACAACCCCGGTATGTATTACTACAATAGTACAATTGTTTGTCCAGTGATTTTTGTCCGCTGTCGGAGATGCGCTTGCAGAGATGCAGGCGCGTTAGCTTGTAAACAGGGGTGGAGGCACCGCAGGGAGCAGACGCGGTATTGACAAAAAGTAAAGCATGCTTTACTTTAAGGGGTGGGAGGCACCACATGGAACAGGCACTTGTTGTAGACAATCTGAAGAAGTGCTATGGAACGTTTGAAGCGTTGCATGGCATCAGTTTTGAAGTGGCCCCGGGAGAGATCTTTGCTCTCATCGGGCCGAACGGTGCGGGGAAGACGACAACGTTGCGTATCGTGTCCACCATTCTGCAACCGACATCGGGTTCGGCGGTCATCTATGGCATGAGCGTGCAGAAGGATGCTCCCCGCGTCCGGGAGATCATCAGCTACCTTCCTGAAGAAGCCGGGGCGTACAAGAACATGACCGGGCTGGCCTATCTGGAATTCATGGCCGGTTTGTTCATGGCTGATGCTGCTGCACAACGACAGTGCATCGAGCGTGCCCGGGAGATCTCGGGGCTGGGCGACCGGCTTCATGACAAGATCGGGACTTACAGCAAGGGCATGACACGTAAGCTGCTGTTGTCGCGTGCCGTTATGACGCATCCGAAACTCGCTATTATCGACGAGCCTACGAGCGGGCTGGATGTCGTTGCCTCCATTGACCTTCGCAAGACGATCCGGACCTCTACCGCGGACGGCATGGCCGTTCTGCTGTCCAGCCACAACATGCTGGAGATAGAATACCTCTCCGATCGTGTTGCTATCATTGATAAAGGCAGCATCCATGATATCGGTACGCCGCAGGGCCTAAAGGAAAAATACGGTAAATCGAACCTCGAAGAGGTCTTTGTTGAGGTGGTGAAATCATGAGAAGATTTTTCGTTGTTCTCAGGAAAGAACTGAAGGAGATGCTCACCTGGCAGACGATCGTCCCGATCCTGGTTGTCATGCTGATCTACAGTTTTCTCGGAAAGATCATTAACCAGGAGCAGAAGAAGCAGAGTGCCCCGCAGCCCGTTGCTATCGTTGACTATGATCACAGCTGGCTGTCACAGTCCATGGGCGGGATCCTGAAGAAGGCGAATTTTACCGTTACGACATATACGGACGGGAACGTCGAAGATATCGTCAAAAAGGTATCGGCTGAGAAAGGTTCAGCCGTTCTCGTCATCCCCCGGGGATTTGAAGCGGGCCTCAAGGAGCGCAAACCGCAGACGGTGCAGACCTATACGATCATGCGCAGCTTCTCTCTCCTTGGGATGACCGGCGCAGTCAAACTTGATGCTGCGCTGACGGCCATCAACCAATACGTCGGTGACCAGTACATCAGGAGCAGCGCCGGCGGGCTTGATCCGGCCATCGTCCGGAATGCCGTGACGGCTCAGCCGTTTGTGACAGTCGGTGGAAAGACCGCTCCGGGCAACTCCAGTGAGATCGTCAATCTGGTCATGCAGCAGACGATGACCATCCCCATCGTTCTCATGCTTGTCATTATCCTGGCTTCGCAGATGATCGCTTCTTCCATTGCCGGGGAAAAAGAGAACAAGACCCTGGAAACGCTTCTTTCCACGCCCGTAGGACGTGGTGCCCTGGTCACGGCCAAGATGGTCGCGGCGGGTCTGGTGGCGCTGCTTTCTGCGGCAGCCTACATGGTCGGTATGAGCGGCTATATGAAGGGGGTCATGGGCGCGGCCGGCGGCGCTTCTCCAACGGCGGCCGCTGCCGTACGTACGCTGGGACTGACCCTGAACCTGCGCGGATACCTTTTGCTCGGGACCAGCGTTTTTGCGGCGATCATGGTGGCGCTCTCCATCGCCGTCATCCTGGGAGCGTTTGCAGAAGACCTCAAGAGCGTAAATCTGATCATAACGCCGCTCATGATGATGGTCCTCCTTCCCTATCTCCTGACGATGTTCGTTGATGTCAATTCAGCAGCGCCCGTCGTCCGGTGGATCATTTATGCCATTCCATTTTCGCATTGTTTCCTGGCTGCGCAGTATATCTTTGCACACAACTTTACGCCGGTCATCGCCGGCATTCTGTACGAGCTGCTCTGGTTCTTTGTCATGGCTGCCATCGCTGCGCGCATTTTCTCGACTGACCGCATCCTGACGATGAAGCTCAATACAGCCGGGCGTTCCCGCAAGGGAAGTCTGGGGCTTCAGTGGGACGGTCTTGGGTTCCACCTTCACCACAGACAGTAAACGATCGCAGAGAACGTCCGTTTATTGAGAAACCCCCGGAACACAGCACAAGTTCCGGGGGTTTCCTGTAGTACAGAACAGTTATTTCAGATCTTGCCGCCGGAGATGAGCGTCATGAAACGCTGCATGGAGGCTCCGATCTTTTCGCGGTCGTAGTCGATAGTTGCACAGTGGTAGGAGCGTTCCAGCGTCAGGATACTCTTGAGCCTGCTGTTGACGTGCTCTGCGATGTACTCTGCGTTGTGAGGCGGGACGACGTGGTCCTGCAGAGAACGGAACGAGAGCAGCGGCTGCGTGATCATGCCGAGGCCTGCCCGGACGGGGCCCAGAAGACGTTCAAACTGATAGACGGCTTCCAGAGGGTTGTACCCCAGGTCCGGGAGTACGGTACTCTGATCCGCAACATCCGGCGGTTCTTTGGGAACCTTCTTCTTGAGGTGCCGCGCAACGGGGACGAGTTTCATGCGTTGATCGGCGAGGTACACCGGCGCATTGATGGTTATGATCCCTGCAATATCTGTGCATCGTTCCCCCAGATACAGCGCAAGCGTTCCGCCCATGGAGAGCCCTGCCACGAACACGTGGTCCCCCATTGTCCTGGTTTCCTTGAGCCCCGCCAGCGCATCGTTTTCCCATGCCTCTGCCGTGGCATGGTCGAGATCCTGCCACGTCCTGCCGTGTCCCGTGAGAAGAGGTGCATAGACGGAGATATGCTGTGCAGAAAGATAATCGGCAAGAAATCCGAAGTCGCGTGCCGGGGCGCCGGTAAGTCCATGCAGCAGCAGGCATGCAATACCGGAGTCGGCTTGTTTACGGA